>JBBAFX010000050.1:0-11675 GCA_041655195.1 Trueperaceae bacterium | reverse complement strand
CCGCGCACGGAGCTTAGTTAGGCGGTCAACGACCCGTCTCTACCTTCGGTGGGCACGGTCCAGACGGCCAGCGCTGCGGTGGTGAACGGGCTGAGTGCGCGCTAAGCACGCGCAACGAAAGGGTTGCACGTTGGGCAGGGATGCGCAATACTCTGGTTGCACGTCAACTGGAGGCGACACATGGCGAAGCCGTCCGCGAACCAAGGCAGTGAGAAGGTACCCGGAACCTCGAACCTACCCGACAGTATCGACCGCAGCATCAGCATCGACGCCAGCGCGGAGCGTGTTTACCAGCTCGTGGCGCGCCCCGGTTGGTGGATCAACGAGGGCGCCGTGACCGATAACCTCGTCTCTACCGATGGCGACGTCAGCACCGTCACGCACCCTAAGTACGGCTCGTTCCGTATCCGCACCGTGGAGCAGGACCCACCGCGTTACGTGTCGTTCCGGTGGCTCGGTGGTGACCCGGCGAACGAGGCGTTGGAGGCCGTGCCGGGCACCCTCGTGGAGTTCTGGGTGGAGGAGCGGGCGGGCGGCGTGACGCTAAAGGTGCGCGAGAGCGGCTTCAATGAACTGCCCGTTAGCGAGGAGAAGCGGCGTCAGAACATCGAAGACAACACGTCCGGCTGGGAGGAGGAGCTCAGGGCAGCCAAGGTGTTCGTGGAAGCGCGAGCGTAGGCGATGCGGTCGCCTTTCGGGCGGGTTTCTAGCGCGAGCGCTGCGCAGGCGGGCGGGGCTGACGGCGCGGAGAACCCCATACCTATCACGGTGGTGTTCGCCGCCCTTGGCGATCCGGTTCGTGCCTCGCTCCTGGGCCGGCTGGCAACTGACGGGCGCGGCACGGCCACGAGCCTCACCCAGATCACGGACGTAAGCAGGCAGGCCGTCGACCGCCACCTGCGCGTGCTGGCCGGCGCCGGGCTGGTGGAATCGCGCCGTGAAGGGCGTGAAGTGGTCTACAGCCTCAAACCTGCCACGGTGGCACGCTCCGCAGAGTGGCTGGAAGAACTCGGGCGCACCTGGGAGCGGCGCCTGCTAGACATCAAGGCGCTGGCTGAGAGCGCGGACCCGGCGTAGGGGAGAGCGAGTATCCTTCGCTCATGCCGACCGGCCAGCAGTTCACTATCGACACCGACCTCGCTCGTATCGATCTACGGAAAGTGCATCACTGGCTCTCCACCGATGCCTACTGGGCGCTCGGGCGCAGCTATGAGGTCGTGCGTCAGGCGGCCGAAGCGTCCATCAACTTCGGCGCCTATGACTCAGACGGCCAACTCCGCGGTTACGCGCGCGTGGTCACCGACGGGGTCACGTTCGCCTGGCTCTGCGACGTGTACGTAGACAGGGAGTGTCGCGGCAACGGCCTAGGTCAACTAATCTCGCAGGCGGTGGTCGACGAACTCGCGCCCTTGAACCTCAAACGCATCCTGCTAATGACTTCCTACTCGCATAGCCTCTACGAACGGGTCGGCTTCGAACGATTCGCCGAACCGGGCAAGGTGATGGTCTATAACGGCAATAGATAGAACGGTCTGTTATTGCTCGGTCGGCACGGTGGGATACGTAGGAAGCCCGTGAACTCCGGGTAAGTTCGCTTGATGTCCATCCCACTCTCCATCCTCGATCTCGTGCCGGTTCCGCTGGGCCAGAGCGCTACGGGCGCCTTCCACAACAGCGTCGAACTAGTGCGCCTGGCTGAAGAACTGGGCTACCGCCGCTACTGGGTGGCCGAACACCACAACACGCAGGCGTTCGCGTCCATGTCCACCGCCACCCTCATAGCCGTGCTGGCTGGCTCCACGGACACCATCCGCGTGGGTTCCGGTGGGGTCATGCTTCCGAACCACTCGCCGCTTAAGGTGGCGGAAGACTTCCTTACGCTCGAGGCCCTGTTCCCGGGCCGCATTGATCTGGGTCTGGGGCGCGCACCGGGCACTGACCAAGTGACCGCACTGGCGCTGCGGCGCAGCACCGAACTCCTGGCGGCCGACGATTTCCCGCAGCAGGTCGAGATGCTGCGGTCCTACGCCGGAGAATCCGACTTCCTCTCCGGGCACCCCCTCGGCAAGATCTCGGCGGCGTTGCCGGGCGTGCAACTCCCGCCACTCTGGATCCTGGGCTCCAGCATGTACGGCGCCCAGTACGCGGCCCAGACCGGGCGAGGCTACTCTTTTGCCTACCACTTCAGCCCCGACTACGCCGTGCCGGCCCTGCGCGCCTACCGCGAGGGCTTCCAGCCCAGCGAAACCATGTCCGAGCCGTACGCCATCCTCGGCGTGGCAGTTGTGACCTCCGAATCCGATGAACGCGCCGAGATGCTGGCCCGCGCGCACGACCTCATGTGGTTGAGGATCCGCCGCAACGAGAAGGGCCTACTCGCCACCGCCGAGGAAGCTGCCGCGTACGAGTTCACCCCCGAGGAGCAAGAGGCTGCGCGCGCCTCCCGGTGCATGCTCGTGTGGGGCACGCCGGAGACCGTTAAGGCGCGGCTCGATGAGCTGGTCGAACAGCTGCAGGTGGACGAGTTGATAGTCACCAGCCACATAGCCGACCACCAGGAGCGCCTCGCCTCCTACCGCCTGCTGGCAGAGGCCTTCTGACATGCTGCCGCAGCCCGGCTCCGTCTGGACGAGCACTGTCCTGACTACGGAACGCCTGGTGCTGCGGTCGTTCGTGGAGCAGGACCTGGACGCACTCGCCGCTCTGCACGGGGACGAGCGCGTGATGCGGTACCTGACCGGCGCTCCCGTAAGCAGGGCGGAGGTGGAGCGCGAGGTGCTGCCGAGATTCGTGCGGCGCGATCAGTGCCGCCCCGCTTTCGGTGCCCTCGCCGCTTTCGACCGGCAGAGCAGCGACTTCGTGGGCTGGTTCGCCCTCACGCGCCCGCCGGGCCGCGGCAACACCGAGGCGTCGCTCGGTTTCCGCCTGAGACCCGAGTACTGGGGGAGGGGCCTCGCTACCGAAGGTGCCACCGCACTCCTCGAGCACGGCTTCCGTCACGGTGTGCGCAAGGTGCGCGCCACCACCTTCGAGCAGAACGTGGGCTCCCAGAGGGTGTTGGAGAAGCTCGGCATGCGCCTGGTGCGCCGTTACCGGCCGACCGTCCAGGACCTGGCGGGCGGCGCGTTCGCCGACCCGGTGGCCGCCGAAGTGTGGGACGGCGACGAGTTCGAGTACGAACTGAGTAGCGCCGCGTGGCGGGACAACACCGGCACTGTCTGAAGCCGCAGTCGTTGCGTCTGGTTACGTCAGCTAACCGCCACTTCCAGGCTTTCGATGCTCCTGCGGGTGGGGTCCACGGCCACGCGGCAGCCGAGCGGCACCACCACGTGCGGGCTGGTGTGCCCAACGTCAAGCCCGGTCACGACCGGCATGCCCGTTAGGCCGAACTCCGCCAGCACGCTCAGGATGAGCTGATCGAGCCGCTCCCGCCGTTCGGTGTCGTAGCCCATGGGCCGCGCGAAGAGTAGCGCCGCCGCCTGTTCGAGCACGCCCTGGTGCCCGTAGTTGCGCAGGTAGCGTTCCACGGCTTCGGGCGAGGGCACTTCCTCGCTCGTCTCGAACATGAGGACTGCGCCTTGCCACAGCTCGGGCCGCGGCCACCAGCGCGTGCCCTTCATGAACTCGAGCACCTCGATGTTGCCGCCTATCACGTGGCCTTCCACCGGTTCTGAGCCCTGCAACCAGCGCCAACCCGGGTTCGGTTCGAAGCGCCGCTTCCGCGCCTGGTTCGCGGGTTCGCTCCAGTCGAGGAACTCGTCGGTCCATTCGGGCGCGGGCTGCCACGGCGCGGGAGCGGCGTCGAAGAGGGTGGAGCGCACGCTGCGCTCCACGTGGGGCACGATGCCGCCGTTCTCAGCCAGGTCGGTCATGAAGGCTGGGCCGTGGAACGCCACCACGCCGGCGTTCAGGAACGCGGTGAGGGTGATGGTGGTGTCCGAGAAGCCCATCATCACCTTTGGGTTGGCGCGGATGAGCCCGGGGTCTAGGTGGGGGAGGATACGCACGGAGTCGTCGCCGCCGATGGTGCTGATGATGCCTTTCACGTCGGGATTCTCGAGCGCCCAGTGCAGGTCGTCGGCGCGCGCCTCAGGGTTGCGGCGTAACCAGCCGTCGTCCTTGAGTGCGTGCGGGGTCTCTACTACCTGCACCCCGAAAGTGTGCTCGAACTGCCGCTTGCCAGCCTCGTAACGGTGTGGGAACAGAGCCGCCAATCCGCTCGAGAGGGAGATGGCCGCGACTGTGTCGCCGGGCCGCAGTCGTGGGGGTTTCGTGAAGAGCGGTTCGCTGCCCGGTTGCGTCATTCCTAGATGATGTCACGCGTGCTTAGTTGGGTGAGACCGGCACCACCTGCCCGAGAGCGGAGAGCACCAGCAACCCCTCGCGCGCGCCCGTCAGCCGCAGGTAGGCGCGGAGCTGATCCTGGTAGTGCTCGAGCACTTCGCTAGAGGGGTTCCAGTCGCTCTTCCAGTCGATGACGGTTGTGATCGAGCCGTCGTCCCCGGTGGCGACCGCGTCGGCTATGCCGCTCCAGTAGACCTGCACGTTCGCATCCTGCGGGTCGGCCTCCACGCCGGCCACCTCTACCTCAGCCAGCAGGCGGCCGTGTAGAGCTTCCACTTGCGGCAGTAGCCAGGTGTCGTAGGCCAACGCGCCGATCGCGGGGGCGTCGAGGCCTTCGCCCTCGACGTCTAAGTAACGCGCGAGGTCGGCGGCGCGGCTCTCGAGCGCTGCCAGCTCCGGCGGGGTCTCGCCGTTGATAAGTTCTTCCATCAGCTTGTGTAGCAGGATGCCGCGGGCTGTGCCCGGTTTGAGTTGCCGCGTGAGGCCTGGCTCGGCCATCTCTTGCCCGTCGAGCTGCGCGAGGAACGTGGCGGCGCCGTCCTCGTCCAGCACGTACCTGTCGGCGGGCTCTTGCTGGGCTAGCTGCGCGTCAGTCGCCAGGGTCTCTGCCGTTTGCTCATCGCGGCGGCTCGGTGCGCGCCGCTCCACGTGCCGCATGGCCCCGCGGATGAGTTCCGCCTCGTGCAGGAACCGTTCCCGGTCCTGTGCGTTGTCGTCGTCCGCCTCGGCGGTACGCTGCGCCCGGCTCCTCTCCGCCGTCTTGATTACTGGCGCCTCAGGCGCCCACTCCAGCATGTTGCACCAGGCGCCGCCGCCCACCGTGGCCTCGTGGCGCGGCACCACCAGTAGCTCCCGAGCCCGCGTGGCGGCCACGTACCAGAGCCGCATGCGTTCCGCGGCCAACTCCAGGTCCTCCTGCTGTTTGGTGGCCTCGTACACGCTGCACGCCTGACCGAATAGTTTGGCGGCCACGAGGTTGTTGCGCCGGTCGTGCAGGACCCCGGAGGCGCCGCGCGGAGCGGAAGTGGTGTTGATGGGGATGACCACGGGCCACTCGAGCCCCTTGGCGGAGTGGATGGTAATGAGCGTCACGGATTCGGCTGCGGAATCGGTGCGGCCCTCCAGCTCGCTTTCCTTTTCGGCCCAGGCCGCCCAGACGTGATGGGCGAAGGCGGTTAGGCCCCGCACGTCGAACGCCCGGCTGTGAGCCAGGAAGCGGTCAACGTTGGCGAGCGCCCGGTCGGCGTGCCGGCCGTGCCGATGTTCGAGCAGCGCCCGTACCTCCATGGCGTCGAGTGCGCGCGATAGCAGCTCGTACGGCGTGGTGCCGAAACGCTCCGCCACGAGTGGCCCGAGGCGCTGAATGGTGCGGCGGATGGGGCCGTCTGGCAGCGCGCTCGGGTCGGTTAGAACGCTCAGGTAGCGGTCGTCGCCCTCTAGGTGGCTGAGCAGGTCGGTGGCGTCCAGCAGCTCCTCGTCGGTGGCGCCCACCAGCGGTCCCTTGAGCAGCGCCCCGAGGGCCAGGCGGTCGCGAGGCTCCGCCACGGCGCGGGTGAGCGCCACCAGATCCTGCACTTCCTGCCGGCGGTAGAAACCCTTGCCCGCCTGGCTGGCCACGTTGATGCCGAGGGCGTCGAGCGCCCGCTCGTAGATGTCGAGCCCCGACCCCACTGGGGCCAGGAGCGCGATGTGGCCGGCCTTAACGGGTTCCGGGAGCAAGTCGCTGATGCCGTCGACCAGGTCCCTCACCAAGGCCGCTACCGTTGCCGCTTCGGCCTCGCGCAGCTCCTCCGCGTAAGCGCTTTGTTCAGCGCCGTTCGGGCCGGGTACGTGTAGGCGGACGACGCTCGGTGTGTCCGCCGCGCTCTTGAAGGGGTGTAGTGGTCGGTAACCCGGTTGGTACTCCGCTGCGAGCGGCTCGCTGAACGTGTGGTTGACCGTGCTAAGGATGCCGGCCCGCGACCGGAAGTTGGTGTTCAGCTCCACGCTCATGGAGGCGGCGTCCGCGGTCAGGCTCTCGGTCAGCTGCGCGTAGGTGGAAGCGTCCGCGCCGCGGAAACGGTAGATGGACTGCTTCGGGTCGCCCACCACGAACCTGGCGCCGGTGCGTGACGGCCACGTGCGCCAGTCGTCGCTAGTAGGGTTACCCGTTATTCGCCACACGATCTCGGCCTGCAGCGGGTCGGTGTCCTGGAACTCGTCAATCAGTACGTGCTGGTAGCGCTCGGCCAGCTCGCCCTGCACCGTGGGGTGCTCGCGCAGCAGCTTGAGGGCCGTGCGAATCAGGTCGTCGAAATCGAGCGCGGCCGCCGCGCGCTTACGTTCCTGGTAGCGCCGGCCTATGCCTTTCAGTTCGTGGACGAGCGCGTGCAGCAGCGTGTCGGCCGCGGCCTCGCACAGCTCGCTGAACGCGGCGTCGAAGTCGGCGTGCAGGTCAGCGGCCTGCGTGTAGGCGTCTTCGGCGTCAGCCTTGGAGAGCCCGGCCGCCCGAGCCGCTTCAACCCACTTGCCCTTCACCCTGAGCTTGCGAACGGTTCCGCCTGTCGTGAAGAGTGGCACGGGCCTGTCCAGGGTCAGGACCCTAATGGCGCTCTCCGCGTCCGCCCGTGTGTCCGCCAGGGAAGCGAGCAACGGCTGCACCTGCGGCAGGAGGTCGCCCATGACCTCGTTCGCGCCCGCCTGCGCCCGAGCGAACGAATGGAATGCGTCGCCGGCCTGAACGGTCCGGAGGGCAAGATCCGCTAGGTCCGTTGGCACGGCGGCGGTTGCGTCCTCACGCTCGTGTAAACACCGCGCCAGGCCTTCCAGCGTCTCGCGTTTATCTTTGTCGTCGGCTATGACGAAGCGCGCGACGGCGCTGAGCACCGGGTCGGCAACTGTCGGGTCGTTCTCTTCACCTTCGTGGTCTGCGGCGTTCGTCCCCGGGCGCTTCTCACGCGGCTTCTCGCCCAGCTGCTCCCGCAGCCACGTCTCGAACACGTCGTCGAATAGGAGCTGTTGCTCGGCGGGCTCGAGCACCCCGGCGCCGGGGTCGATGTCGGCCTCCACAGGGTAGGGGCGCACCAGCTCCCGCGCGAAGCCGTGGATGGTGGAGCAGGTCAGTTCATCCAGCTCCTCGCGGGCGTGGATCAGGGCGTCGCGCTGCTCTTGGGAGGGCGAGCCGGTTGGGAAGGCAGCCGCCAGCGTGGTGGGTACCTTGCCGGCGGTGAGATCTTCCACGTACTCACCTATGCGGGTAGCCAGCTCGGCCGCGGCGAGCTCCGTGAAGGTGATGGCCGCGATGTTGCGAGGGGCTACGCCGTCAGCCATTAGCAGCGCCACGCGGCCCGCCAGGATGGCGGTCTTGCCTGACCCAGCGCCCGCTTCCACCACCAGCCCGTGCCGCCTGTCGGTCAACGCGGTGCGGCGGGCCTCCAGGTCGTGAAGTGCGCCAGCGGTGTTGTTTTGAGCCAACGTCACGCTTGTACCCCCTCACCGCCGCTAGCCGGCCCGGTGAGGAGCGCGTCGAGCGACTGGCGCCGTTGGCTCAGTTCTGCTTCCTTCACGCGGTAGTAGTAACCCGTGCCCACTGCGGGGTAGGCGAGCAGCGTCTCCTCGTGATCGCCGGTGACGGCGGGGCCCGGCAGCACGTTGCCCTGCTCCAGGAGCCTGACCGCCTCCTGCACCGCGCTAGTGAGCTGCGCCACGCTGGCGTCTGGGTCGTGCAGGGTGACCAGTTCTGTGCTGCCCGCGTACAGCAGGCCAGCTTCGACCTCGTACTCGCTGCCCAGCAGTTGCTTCACGGCGATGGTGTACAGCGTTCGCTGCAGCTCCTCGCCCCCGTCTATGGCGCCGTCGTGGTCCTTCTGTTTGCCGCTCTTGTAGTCGATGACCCTCACGAACTTGCGGTGGGGGTCGAGGTCCAGCCTGTCGATCACGCCCCGGAGCCTCAGGTCGGTGCCGGGCAGCGTGACGTCGGTGCCGTGGACCCACGGGTGACCGTTCGCGCCAGTCAGTTCGTCCTCGACGTAACCGAACTTGACCTCCGAGTAACTGAGGGGGGCAGCCGGCGTGCCGTCGGTGAAAGTGAGCATCTCCAGTGCCAGCCGGGCGGCCCGCTGCTGCTCGGCCTGCCAGGCGAGTGGCGGCGGTACGGGCCTGGCCATCTCCCATATCACCGCCCGCTTGCGGGTGGCGACGGTCACGAGCCGGGCCAGTTGTTGCTCGTCCAAGGCCGCGAAGCCGCCTAGCTCCTGCACGGTGGTGAGGCACTCCTCCAGCACCTCGTGTAGTAGCGCGCCTCTGTTTAGCGGGTCGAGTCCGAGCACCTCGGTCTCGGGTTGCGGCTCGGCCCAGCCGAGGGCGTAGGTGGCGATGAAACCGTGCGGGTTGAGCAGGAGCTTCTTCAGCGAGGTGGCCGAGTGGCGCCTGGCCAGCGCCCGCGCTACGACCGGGTGTTGTGCCCGCACGAGCCCATCGTGCGGAGTGAGGCGGGAGAGCGTGAACGACCGGAAGGCGGCGCGTGCGCGCCCGAGGTCGGCGTCCGCCTCCAGCTCCGCTGGCCGGGAAGCGCGGCGGTCCGCTTCGCTGATGGCGTGCTCGGTGCCTTTCCGCGGTAGCAGCTCCTCTTCGGCCGAGCTGCCGGGCAGGCTCCGCAGTAGCGGGCTGGGGCTCTGCTTGCGGCCATCGCTCCCGCGCCGGGGGCGGCTCAGCACCACCGCGGTGGCCGTCTGCGCCAGCAGCGCGGTCAGGTGATCAGCGTCGCGCTTGGCCGTCGTCCTCTCCCGCAGCTCAATGTCCCCGAGCATGCGGCGGGGCAGCAGCGGGTCCTCGTCGCTGGAGCGGCGCGGCCAGGAGCGGGCCGAGAGTCCTAAGAGCCGCACGTAACGCCGGGGCCAAGTGAGCGCGCTGCCGGCGGAAGCCCAAAGGACGTGAGTGGCGGGATCTGTTTCGTGGTTGAGGCCCAGGCGCTGCAGCGAGGAAGGGAGGGCCTCGGCTGGGCCTTCCGCCAGCGCGGCACGCCAGGCATCCTGGGCGGTGCCGGACAGCCAGCGCTGGCCCACCGTGGTCGCGGCGGTGGGTCCGACCGAGAGGTCCACCACCAGCTGCTCCACGAGCCGCGCCACCTGTGGTGACCGCTCCTTCAGCGGTTCCAGCGCCCTAACCCAGTGCTGCACGCTGTTCAGCGCGGCGTCGGGCGCGAGCTCCGCGCACCAGTCCGGCGGCAACGCCCCCAGGTGCGCGTCTTCAGCTGCCGTGGCGCACAGGCATAGGCGCCTTACGCGCGCCTGGTTGGGGCCGTTCAACAACGCGTCGGCCATGGCCGCTGCGAACTGGCCAGCCGGCGTGCCGACCAGCGCCACGCCTTGGGCGAAGTGGATAGGTAGTCCGGAGCTGTGCGCCAAGGTGCGTAAAGCAGCGTCGTAAGCGTTCACGTCGACCGCCACCAGCGCTATCTCTTCGGCGGGGACGCCGTCTACTAGCAGCTTCCTTACCCACCTGAGCGCCTCGAGCGCCTCGTGCTCAGGGTCGGCGCACGACACGAAGGTCAGCTTGGGCTCCTCCCGCTCGGCGTGCACAACTCCTATCTGCGTGCCGGCGGTCCATGCCGGCGCCGGGCCGTGGGGTTGTAGCCAGGTGGTGGGGACCACTTCCGCCACCTTCGCTAGCAGCGTTCTGTACACGGGCGGGACGTCATCTACAAGTTCCAGGCGCACCGTGCCCAACAGCCGCGGCGCCAGTTGCAGCCTAGCGGTGGCCGCGGCGACGAGCTCCTGCGGCAAGCGGGCTCCGAACGGCGCCGATTGCCGTACGTGCTCCTGCAGCGCCAGTAGTTCCGCCCAGCGCCCTGGTGCGCCGGGTTCCGCTGCCTGAGTGGCCACGTCTATGCCGGCGTTCCAGACGGACGTGAGGGTGGCGGTGGCCGCTCGCGCGAAGCCGGGCAGTACCGCGATGGAGCGCAGGCTGGTGAGCTGGTCCAGTGGGGGCTCCCGCAGCGCCTTCTTGATGTGAGAGGCAGGGATGCTCCCCGCGAAGCCGCCGGCGAGTTGCGTTGCCAAGCCCGTGAGCGTGACTACGCGGTGACCCAGGCGGTTCTCGACCGCGAACGAGTCTCGTACACGGCGACCCGCCAGGCGATCTGAGACGACGGAAGTGGAGCGGCGCATTGGACCCCCTCAGGCGAAGTGTGAGGCGAGTCTACGACCTGGGTGCGGCAGTAGGTGACGGAGGTTGGCCGTAGCCTATAGGTGGTGGGCTACTGATATGGCATGCGCTGCAACCCTCGAGCAGGTCCATTACGGTATAGCGGTGTCAGAGGTCACGCGAAGGGCCGCATGTGGCTCGCCTCACATCGGTGCCTTATTAACTAAGGTATGGTGTGCACATGGCAATCACGGCGCTCAGCATCACACTCTTCTTCGCAGGCCTCGGTCTCGTAACTGCCCTCCTGGTCGCGGTTCACGACCTTATAGAAGGCTGGTTCGAGCGCCGCTCCCTGCGCGTGGTGCGCGGCAATGGTCAGGGCGGCCTGCCCTTGCCACAAGCGGTACCTGGTCGCGGTGGTCGTCGGGCGCGTCCCGCCCCGTTGCCCGTCGTAGCCAAGCAGGCGCAGGCGCCGCTGGAGCAAACGCCGTTAGAGCAAACCCTGCGGCCCGCCTGGCTCGAGAACGCGCAGCGCGACATCGCACACCGGTAACTCCAGGCCCGGTAACTGCAAATCCAGTAACCGCAAACAACAAACCTATATATAGGTGCGGGCCACAAGCGACCCGGACCCTGAACTCCGCGTGCGCTACGCGTAGGATGACAGCATGAGCAAGCCGCAAGACGTCGCAAACCAGATCAACCAGTTGCGCGAACAGCTCCACCACCACAACTACCGCTATCACGTGCTCGACGCTCCAGAAGTCTCCGACGCCGAGTACGACGACCTCATGCATCAACTACGCGCCCTCGAAGAAGCCAACCCAGAACTCGTAACGCCCGATTCCCCCTCACAACGAGTCGGTGGCGTACCCCTGGAAGGGTTCGAAACCGCGCGGCACTTAGCGCCCATGCTCAGCCTCGACTCCAGCCCGCGCGAGGAAGACCTGCGGGCGTTCGACCAGCGCTTACGGCGCGCTGTGGCGGTGGTCGACCCCGAAGCTAAAGTCAGTTACTCGCTGGAACCGAAGATAGACGGCCTCAGTGTTGAACTCGTCTACGAGGACGGCCTACTAGTACGAGCCGTCACCCGCGGCAACGGAGAAGAAGGCGAGGTCATCACCGCCAACGTGCGCACCATCCGCGCTGTGCCCCTCAGGCTCCGCAACACCGACCGGCCCGTACCGCCCCTCGTGGCCATAAGAGGC
>JBBAFX010000049.1:0-11889 GCA_041655195.1 Trueperaceae bacterium | reverse complement strand
TGATGGTCTCGCGCAGTGCCAGCGCGGGCGCCAGCTTGCGGTTGGAGATGGCGTCCTTCCGTAGGTACTTGGGCGCCGCGTCGTCCTCCCCCTTCGGCACCAGCTCGCCGCTGAGGCGCGCCAATGGGGACGCCAGCACGGTGCCCACCAGCGCCACCGCCAAGTTGAAGAACGTGTGCGCGTTGGCTATCTCGCGCGCGGCGCCGCCGCCTATAGCGGCCACCAGGTCGGTAATGGGCTCCACGAAGAGACCCACCGCTAGCGCGCCCACCGCCCTGACGAGCATTTGCATGAGGGCGGCGCGCTGCGCGGAAGCGTCGAAAGTGCGCGAGACGAGTAGGGGCATGAGCGAACTGCCCGCGTTACCACCGGCTACGAGCGCTATGGCGGTGGAGAGGCTCACGCCGTCGGACAGGTAGAGGCCGAGCCCCAGCGCGGTGACCGCGTTGCCGCTGGAGAGGATGGCGCCGAGAGCCGCACCTATGACCAGCATGGCCAGCGGCCGGTTGTTAGCCGCCTCGATAAGCATGCTGAAGAGCTCGCCGCCAGCCAGCGCGGTCATGGAGTCCACGGTCACGTCCAGGCCCAGGAACAGCAGGCCAGCGCCCAGCAGGAGCGTGCCCGGCTGCTTGAAGCGCTGCCACAGCGAGGAGAAGTAGCCGACGCCGATCATGGCCCAGGCGTAAGCGCCCAGACTGAACGCCGCCAGTTGAATAGCCAACGTGGCGCCCAGCTTGGCGCCCAGCAGCAAGGCTATACCGGCGGATACGCCGATCAGGCCGCCACCTACCAGGCCCAGCGCCGTCATGGCGGTAGCCGTGCCGCTCTGCGTGGCAGCGGCCACGCCGGTGCCGGTGAGGAGCGCGTGGAAGGGCGAACGCGTGGCGGCCGACATGAGCCGCCTGGCGGACGGCCCGAGCATCTCCTGCAACGCCCCAGCGATCTTATGGATGCCGAGCAGGAAGAGCGCCAAGCCACCTATGGCGGTCAGCAGCAAGGCAGGCCTCTTCTACAAGTCTCACAAGTTGCGAAGCCAGCCGGCGTAGCAGCTATTGGTCGGGCAGCGGGCGCGGGCGGGCCGCCACGTCGCGGGTCGTGATCCATCGTTCTCGTTCCTGCTCGTTTAGAACCGAGCCGTTCTCTCTCCACGTTGTCGTGGTGAGGAGCCGTCGGGGCGGGTCCTGCGGGGGCGCCTGACTGGCTCCGTGGTTCAGCAGTTTACGCCCACCAGCGGCCGCGGCGGAGTACCGTACCCGCCCTATGCAAGAAAAAAGGTTAATCGTGCATGTTTGTACAAAGGCTGCGCCTGAAAGTGGTGGCAGGTTCCGCCCGTCTGCTGGTACGGTATCCCTGCAAGCAAAAACCTGCATACCCGGAGGAGGGTTCTTTATGCGTAGATTGGTCGTCCCTATTCTCGTCGCATTATTGACCGTGAGCGGCCTCGCGCTGGCTCAGGACACCGTCAAGGTTGGGGTCATCACCAGCCTCACCGGCCGCTTCGCTGAGTTCGGCGAGCAGCACCAAGCCGGTATCCAGGCCGCGCTCGAGGACGTTAACGCCGCCGGTGGCGTCAACGGCGCCACGCTCGAGGTCGTCTACGAGGACGACATCTCCGAAGTGAACGCCGCTCTGGCCGCCGCCGAGACGCTCGTCAACCAGAACCTGCCCCTCGTCATGGGCGCCTACTCCTCGTCCATCACCAACCCGCTGGCGCAGTACTTCACCCGCCAGCAGCGCCCCTTCCTCGTCTTCACCTCCGGTGACGACGCCATCACCCGCCCCGGCTCCGACTGGGTCTTCCGCCTGAACCAGCCCTCGTACGCGTACGGCGACGTGCTCTTCGGCGTGTTCGAAGCCCTCAACGAGCAGCACGGCGACGGTTACATCGACACCATCGCGGTCATCCACGGTAACGGCGCCTTCGAGGTCTCGGTCGCCGACGCTGTCGACCAACTGGCCGAGGAGCGCGGCTTCACCGTAGTGGCGCGCCAGGACTACGACCAGACGGGCGCCGACTTCCGCCCTATCCTCAACCGCTTCCAGGGCCTCAACGCCGACGTGGTGTTCATGGTCAGTTACGCCGCCGACTCCGTGGCCCTCATGCGCCAGATCGCTGAAGTGGGCCTCAACGCCAAGGTGTTCGCGGGCGGCGCCGCCGGCTTCGCTCTGCCTAACTTCATCGAGGGCTCGGGCCCGGCCGCCGACTACGTGTTCACCGCCACCATGTGGACCAAGGACGTGCCCTACCCCGGCGCTCAGGAACTGAACGACCGCCTGCAGGCCATCCTCGGCCGCACGCCCTCCTACCACGCAGCCCAGGCGTACGCGTCCATCATCACCGCCGCCGACGTGCTCTCGCGCGCCGCGTCCTTCTCGCCCGCCGACGTGCGCGAAGCGCTGCTCGCCACCGACATGCCGAACACCGTTTACGGCCCGATCAACTTCTCCGACTACGCTGGCTATAAGAACCAGGCCTCCCTGCCGGCCGTGGCCGAGCAGGTCGTGGACGGCGAGTTCGTGACCGTGTACGTGAACGGCGAAGTCGTAGCCCCCATGCTCGAGACGCCCGCCTGGGCCGACCGCTGAGCTAAGGCGCGGTAGCGGACGTTGGACTCCCTGATCCCCTTCCTTCAGAACCTCAGCGGTGGGCTGCTGATAGGCGGCATCTACGCGCTGATCGGCGTTGGGCTGTCGCTCATCTTCGGCGTCATGAAGGTCATCAACTTCGCTCACGGCGAGTTCGTGATCCTCGGGATGTACGTGGCCATAGTGCTGTTCAACCAGCTCGGCCTCGACCCGTACGTGTCGCTGCTCATAGCGGCGCCCGCCGGCTTCCTGGTGGGGGTCATACTCCAACGTCTGCTCATCGCGCGCCTGGTCGACATACCGGGCGACAGCACCCTGCTCCTAACGCTGGGCCTCGGCTTGGTCATAGCCAACGTGCTCTTCCTCATCTTCGGGGCCGAGCCGAAGTCCATCTACGTGCCTTACGCCATTCAGACCGTTATGGTCGGCGGCGTCAGGCTGCCAGTGGCGCAGCTCATAGCCGGCGCCGTCACTCTGGTCCTCATCACCGCGCTGTGGTTACTGCTCACGCGCACAGAAATAGGTCGCGCCATCAGAGCCACCTCGCAGAACCGGCTCGGAGCCGAGCTGGTAGGTATCAACACCCCGCGTATTCACGCCATGGTGTTCGGCCTAGGCATGGCGCTGGCGATGGCTGCCGGCGTCATCCTGGCGCCGCTCCTGTTCGCCATCCCCACGGCCGGCGCCGCCTACACCCTGAAGGCGTTCGTCGTCACCGTACTGGGCGGCCTCGGCAGCGTGCCGGGCGCCATCGGTGGCGGGCTGCTGCTCGGCATCGTCGAGTTCATGGGAGCCTCTTATCTTTCCTCGAGTTACCGCGACGCCTACGGCCTCTTCGCCTTCCTTCTCGTCCTTCTCCTCAGGCCTGAGGGCCTGTTCGGCCGCACGGTGAAGCGCGTATGACGGACACCCCCGACTCCCCCGCCGTCCAGCCAACGGGCGCTCGCGGCGGCATACTGGCGTCGCCATGGCCGCGCCTGCTGCTCGTAGGCGTAGCCTTCGGCGCGTGGTACTTCCTGTTCCCTTCGTATCTAACCTTAGGCATCACCCTCATGCTGCTGGCGGGGTGGGCGTCCGCCTGGGACCTCCTGGGCGGCTGGTCCGGCCAGGCCAGCCTGGGGCACGCCGCCTTCGTGGGCCTCGGCGCCTACACGGTGGCGGTAACCGCCTCCCGCTTCGACTTAGCGCCCTGGTGGTCGGCGCTGCTAGCCATGGGCTTCGCAGCCATACTGGCGTTCCTATGGGGCCGGCTTACCTTCGGGCTCCGAGGATCTTATTTCGTACTCAGCACCATAGCCATCGCCGAGATCCTGCGGCTGGTGGCCATCAACGAGCGTCAACTCACGGGCGGCGCCGTCGGCATCTTCATCTTCAGCCTCAAGGAGCCGTTCGGGCTGGACCTCTTCAGCCGCCACGTGGAGTTCTGGCTCTCGCTCGGTTACATGCTGCTGGTCATGGTGGTGGTGGCGCTAGTAACGCGCGGCCGCCTGGGTTACCAGATGCGCGCCGTGCGCGAGGACGAAGCGTCCGCGCAGGCGGCCGGCATCAACCCCATCTCCGTCAAGTCGTGGGCGTTCATCATCTCCGGGGCGCTCACCGCGCTGGGCGGCACCATCTACGGCATCTTCCTCTCCGCCCTGCAGCCCCTCCCCATGTTCGAGCTGCACCTCTCCGTGCGGATCGCGCTGGTGGCCATCATCGGCGGGCGCGGCACGCTCTTCGGCCCACTCATAGGCGCCGCCTTGATCACCCTGGCCAGCGAACTGTTCCGCACCACCTTCGCCCAGGCCAACCTGCTCATATACGGATTACTCATCGTGCTCGTGGTGCTGTTCATGCCGCGAGGCATTCTCGGCGAGATCGAGCGCCGCATCGTGAGGAGGCGTTATGCCAAGAGCACTCGAGGCTAACAACATCACGGTGCAGTTCGGCGGCCTCACGGCGGTCAACAACGTGTCGCTCACCCTCGACGAGGGCGCCATCCTGGGCCTCATCGGCCCCAACGGCGCCGGCAAGTCCACGCTCTTCAACGCCCTCACCGGTTACGCCAAGAACAAGGGCATCGTGTCGTTCTACGGGCGCAGGGTGGACCGCATGGCGCCGTACGCGCGCACCCGGCTGGGTATGGGGCGCACGTTCCAGATCGAAAGGCCGTTCGAGGGCCTCACCGTGCTCGAGAACGTGCTCATCCCCGCGTTCCTGCACACGCCTAGCCGCGCTCAGGCGGAGGCCAGGGCAATGCAAGTGCTGGAGCAGGTGGGCCTGGCCGACCGTTACCTGCAGCCCTCGTCCGACCTCAACCTGGCGCGGCGCCGCCGGCTGGAGCTAGCTAAGGCGCTGGCCACCGAGCCCAAGGTGCTATTCCTCGACGAGCTGATGGCGGGCCTCAACCCGCCTGCGCTGAAGGAGATGATCGCTTTCGTGCGCGGCCTGGCCAGCTCGGGCATAGGCATCATCATGGTCGAGCACATCATGGAAGCCGTCACGGACCTGTGCCAGGACGTGATCGTGCTGGCTTTCGGCGAGAAGATCGCGCACGGCGCGCCCGCCGAGGTCATGAACGACGAACGCGTGGTCGAGGCGTACCTGGGTGGAGGCGACGATGACGACTGACATTGGCCAGCCACCCGCAGAGCAGGAGCGCATCCTTAACGTCGTAGAAGCCGACCTGGGCTACGGCGAGCTGCAGGTAGTGTTCGGGGTCTCGCTGCACGTGGGCAGCCACGAACTGGTGGGGCTAGTGGGCGGCAACGGCAGCGGCAAGTCCACCATCCTGCGCGCCGTGTCGGGCATGATCAAGCCGCTAGGCGGGCAGATCGTGTTCAAGGGCGAGCAGGTGGGCGGCCTCAAGCCGCACGACCTGGCGCTGCGCGGGCTGGCGCACGTGCCCATGGGCCGGCAGCTGTTCGGCGACATGACGGTGGAGGAGAACCTCTCGTTAGGCGCCTACCTGCCGCCCGCGCGCAAGCGGCGCGATGAAGGGTTCGAGAAGGTGTACGGCCTCTTCCCCGACCTGTACACCAAGCGCAAGGCGGCGGCCGGCTCGCTGTCGGGCGGTCAGCAGCAGATGGTGGCCATCGGCCGCGCGCTCATGCTGCACCCCACCATGCTCATCATGGACGAACCCAGCCTCGGCTTGGCGCCGCTACTGGTGCGCGAGGTCATGCAAGTAATCCGCAGCGTGGCCGAGACGGGCCTGCCCATCCTGCTGGTGGAGCAGAACGTCACCCAGGTGCTCAAGATCGCCGACCGCGCCTACGTGCTCGATAACGGCCGGCTGGTGCTGGATGGCCCATCTGAGAAACTGCGCGGCGACCCCATGATCAGGCGCGCCTACCTGGGGCTCTAGGGCCAACGCAGAAGCGCAACCAAGGCGCGCCGCGCCGCATGTGCGGTCACGGCGCGCCACTGCGCGGACCCTGCGTCAGGGCGGTGGGCCCTGCGTCAGAACAGGTCGTCGCTGGTGATGGGCTTGGTCTTCTTGGTGTAGTTGGTGGGCCGCTTATGGAAGAAGTCGTAATGCTTGCCCGCCAACACCTCCTCCTCGAACCAGCGCGTCTCGGCCACCAACGCCTCGTCTGGCGTGAACACAGGCGCCACGCCCACCGCCTCCAGCGACTGGTTGAAGCGCTGCTGCAGGTAAGCGTCCATGACGGGGCGGGGTAGGAAGTCGAGCTCGCCGGCCTCGAAGATCCAGTCGAGCACCCCGCGCTCCGCCTCGTAACTGGCGCGGCAGGCGTAACGCACCCGCTCGCCGAAGGCGGCGTCGAACCAGTCGGGCCGCTCCTCCCTGAGGATGTTCACCAGCTGGTAACCGAACATGCCGTGGATCTGCTCCTCTTTACTGGTGGCCTCAACTATGTTGGCGATGCCCTTGAACAGGTTCCGGTGCCGGTTGAAGCCCTTCATGATGAGGAACTGCCCGAACAGGCTCACGTGCTCGATGAAGGCGCTGAACAGCAGCAGGCGCAGCGCGGCCTCGCGACCTACCTGCTCGGGTTCCAGCTCGCCCGCCGGCAGCGGCTTCAGGTGCGAGTTGAGGAACAGCACCCGCTGCTTGAAGGCCGGGAACTGGTCCAGCCGTTCGAACTCACCGTTGAGGCCCAGTAACTCCAGCAGGTGCGCGTAGGCGTCCTGGTGCCGCACCTCGCTCTCGGCGAACGTGTAGCCCACGGCGCCAACCTCGGGCTTGGGGTAGGTCTTGAAGATGTCGCCCCAGAACGTCTTAACGGCTACTTCCACCTGAGCTATGGCCAGCATGGTGTTCTTGATGGCGTTGCGTTCCGCGTCAGAAACGCCCACCCGGTAGTCGTGCACGTCGTCGGTGAGGTTGAACTCGGTGTGCAGCCAGTACGAGTGACGTATGGCGTCGCGGTACGCCAGCAGCTCCGGGTACTCGGCGGGCCTCAGGCTGAGCCGCGGCTCGGTGAGGCTGCGGCGGGTGACGGCGGGTGCGGCGGCGGGCGCTGCGGCGCGCACGGCAGTGGCCTCTGCGCTCATGCTCACGCCTCGCACACGGTGCACGTGAGCAGGTCGCGGTTGAACTCCTGCGCTGCGTTGACGCTGTGCTGGTAGTAGAGGCTCTTGACGCCGCGCCGCCACGCCTCGAGGTACAGGCCGTTGAGGTCCCTGGTGGGCGTGGCCGGGTGGATCATGAGGTTGAGCGACTGCCCCTGGTCGATGAACTCCTGCCGCTGCCCGGCCTGCACTATGAGGTCCAGCTGGCTGACTTCCGGGAAGGTAGCGAAGACGCTCTTCTCGTCAGTCGTCAGGAAATCGAGGTGCTGCACGCTGCCGTCGTGCTCCAGCACGGAACGCCACACGCTCTCAGTGTCCCTGCCCTTCTCCACCAGCAGCTGCTTCAAAGCTGGGTTGCGGAAGGTGGTCACGGACTTGGCCAGGTCGCGCACGTAGTAGTTGGAGCGCATGGGCTCGATGGACTGCGACACCTGCCCGAGGATGAACGAGCTGGAGGTGGTGGGCGCCACGGCCATGAGGGTGGCGTTACGGCGGCCATAGCCCTCCAGAACCTCCGGCTCGCCGTAGCGGCGGCTGAGGTCGGCGGACGCCTCGTAGGCGGCGGCGCGGATGTTCTTGAAGATGCGCCGGTTGAGCGAGGCGGCCATGAGGCTGCCGAACGCCACCATGCGCGACTGCAGGTAAGAGTGCCAGCCGAGCACGCCGAGCCCTAAGGCGCGGTGCTTGACGGCGAAGGCGCGGGCGCGGCCGAGGTGCGGGATGGCGGCCGTCTTCTCTATGAACTCGCTCATGACCGCGTCCAGGAACTGCACCAGCGTCTGCACCGCGTCGGTGTGCTCCCACTCATCGAAGTACAGCAGGTTCATGCTCGAGAGGCAGCACACGAACGATTCGTCCTCGGCTACGGGCAGCATGATCTCGCTGCACAGGTTGCTGGAACGGATGGCCAACCCGCAGTCCCGGTACACGTCGGCGGCGCCGCGGTTGGCGTTGTCCTCGAACAGTATGTACGGCATGCCGACCTCGTTGCGGGCCTGCAGCACGCGGGCCCACAACTGGCGCTTCTCCTGGTCGCCGGCCGCCATGGCCTCCAGCCAGGCGTCCTTGACCGTAACGCCGAAGAAGAGGTTCTGGATCTGGTTGCCGTCGGCCCGGATCTCGAGGAACTCGCGGGTATCGGGGTGATCGATCGGCAGGTACGCCGCGCACGAGCCGCGCCGCGTGGCGCCCTGCTTGGTTACGTCGATCAGGGTGTCGAAGAGGCGCATGAAGTTCACGGCGCCTTCGCTCTGGCCGTTATCGGTGATGGGGCTGCCGCGGCCGCGCACGTCGCCGAAGTAGGCGCTGGTGCCGCCGCCGTACTTGCTCATCATGCCCACTTCGGTGGCGGCGCCCAGGATGCCGTCCATGCTGTCGGGCACGTACGAGCCGAAGCACGATATGGGCAGGCCCCTGTTCAGCCCGAAGTTGGCCCATACGGGCGAGGCCAGCGAGTACCAGCCGCGGCTCATGTAATCCAGGAACTTGTCGGCGAAGCCGTGCATGCCGGGTAGCAGCTGCTCGGCGCGCTGCGCGATCTGCTGTAAACGCTGTTCGGGGGTAACACCGGGCAGCAGGTAACCGCCCGCCAGGAACGCGCGGCTCTGATCGTTGAGCCATTCGAAAGGCGGCCTGGCACTACGGACCTCGGAGCGGCTAGGGCCGCCCCAGGGAAGCTTCACCACTGTGTCTGCTGCGCGGATCACTGCTGCACCACTCTCCGCCCTTCCATCGAGGGCCAAGGCACTTACCGCGCGGCGGGTACTCGGACTCCCGCGCCCCGGTTAGTGGGGCACGGATACCGTTGCGGGACAGTGCTGGGTTCGCACCAGCTTCCCCCGACGCCCGTGCTGGGCGTCCCCTCTTGGCAGAGGGGCGACGCGGCTAGGTACTACAGCTTGTAGTACGTGGCAGTGAGCATACAGCTTATGGACGTAGCCTGTCCATCAGGATTACGTTGTTCTCAGTCGCGGCTGCCCATGAACATGGAGATGTAGTAGAGCAGGTACATGACCGAGGTGGCGGCGGCGGCCACGTACGTGAGCGCGGCGGCGTTGAGCACCTGCTTGGTGCCGGCCACCTCGCTGGTGGTAGCGATACCCAGCGCCTGCAACTGCTGCCCGGCGCGGCGGCTGGCGTCGTACTCGACCGGCAGGGTGACGACCTGGAACAGCACGGCGGCGCCGAAGAGGATGACGCCTATCTGGATGAGGCCCGTGAAGCTCAGCATGAAGCCGCCGATGATGAGCCACGGCGCGAAGCGCGCGCCCAGGTTGGCCACCGGCACGAGCGCGGAGCGGATCTTGAGGGGCCCGTACGCCTTGGCGTGCTGTATAGCGTGACCCACCTCGTGGGCGGCCACGGCGTGCGCGGCCACGCTGGCGGTGCGGTAGTTGTTGGTGCTCAGGCGCACGACCTTCTTAGTGGGGTCGTAATGGTCGGTTAGCTGGCCCGGTACTTCCTCCACCGCCACGTCAGCCAGGCCGTTGGCGCGGAGGATGGTGCGCGCCGTTTCGGCGCCGGACAGCCCGGAAGCGGCTGGTTGCTGTTGCCAGCGGGCGTAGGTGTTGCGCAGGTACATCTGAATCAGCAGGGTCGCGGCGAGCGTGACTATGAAGATGACTAGCATCAGTTAGAACTCCTAGTAACTAGCGCCCAGAGGCGTGACGTGGGGCGCGGGGTCTTAGAACGAGATTACACGCTCTGGCACGGCTCTTCATGTGCACGCGCGACTTGCACGTGAACATATCTCGGACCGATTCCGAATATTAAAACACGACGAAACTCGTCTGAATGTGGGGCCAACGCCTCAGGTATGGGTTACCAACAGAGAAAGTCATGGGACGAACCGGCAGGAACTGTGGGGCTTACGTCCCTGGCCGGTATGCCTAACCCCGTCTTAATGTGGAGTCCGATGTCCAGGATGGAACAAGGCTTCCAACGTTCAGAGCAGGAGGTGCGCCTGACAGTCCGTCGCCCACGCCACAGCGCAGAAAGCTCCCCGAGCAAGCCGAAGCGCCACGGCTCCTCTCCCCTTAGCAACAACGGAGGAAGTTAATGAAGAAACAACATTGGCTGCTACTGGTTCTCGGGCTAGCGCTCGTGACAGCCGGCCTCGTCTTGGCGCAAGGAGCTCGCAGCGCCACCCGGACCGCTAGCGACGCGGCCGCACGCACCTACGTTGCGCCCGGCGTTCATGACGACTTCTATGCGTTCGTCTCAGGCGGCTTCAACGGTCAGATGAGCGTGGTCGGTCTGCCGTCCGGACGCACCCTGAAGACCATCCCCGTCTTCAGCCAGTTCGGCGAGAACGGCTACGGCTACTCGGAAGAGACCAAGGCCATGTTCAACACGTCGTACGGGCCCGTGTACTGGGACGACTCGCACCACGTGCAGATGTCCATGACCAACGGCGTGCCCGACGGCCGTTACGCGTTCATCAACGGTAACAACACGCCGCGCATCGCCCGCATCGACCTCAAGACCTTCGAAACGGTCGAGATCATCGAGCTGCCTTACGTGGCCGGTAACCACCCCTCGCCGTTCGTGACCATGAACACCGAGTACCTGGTGGGCGGCACGCGCTTCAGTGTCCCCGTCCCCAACCGCGACATGCCCATAGCCGAGTACGAAGGCAACTTCAAGGGCATGCTCACGTTCGTGGCCATGGAGCCCGACACCGGGCATATGGACATAGGTTTCCAGATCCTCATGCCGGGCTTCGACTACGACCTGGCGCACTGCGGTAAGGGCCCCTCGGCCGACTGGTGCTTCTTCAGCTCCTACAACTCCGAGGAAGCCCACACACTCAAGGAAGTCAACTCCTCGCAGCACGACAAGGACTTCGTGGCGGCCGTCAACTGGCGCCGCGCCGAGCAGTGCGTCGCCGAAGGCGCCGCCCAGCAGATGGACGCGCGTTACGCGATCAACCGCCTGAACGAAACCACCCACACGGCCACCACCCAGTGGGGCGACAGCACCACCGTCCTCCTGCCCGAGAACTGCGAAGGCCTCGTGTACTTCATGCCCACCCCGAAGTCGCCGCACGGCGTCGACGTGGACCCCACGGGCCAGTACATCGTGCCTGGCGGTAAGCTCTCCGCCACCATCGCCGTCCACGGCTTCGACAACATGCTCACCGCTATCGCTAACGAGGATTACGAAGGCCACTCGTACGGCATCCCCATCCTCTCGTTCGACACCACGGTCGCCGGTCAGGTCGAGCGCGCCTGCCTCGGGCCGCTACACAACGAGTTCGACAGCAAGGGCAACGTTTACACCAGCTGCTTCCTCACCTCCGAGATCATCAAGTGGGAACTCGACACCTTCGAGGTCGTTGACCGCATGCCCGTCTACTACTCCGTCGGTCACCTCATGATCCCGGGTGGCGACAGCATGCAGCCGTGGGACACGTACGTCCTGGCCATGAACAAGATCACCAAGGACCGTTACCTGCCCACCGGCCCCGAACTGGCGCACTCCGCGCAGCTGATCGACATCAGCGGCAACACCATGCAGATGCTCCTCGACTTCCCCACCCTGGGTGAGCCTCACTACGCTCAGGCCGTACCCGCGGAACTCGTGGCTCCGAACAGCCAGATGATCTACAGCCTGGCCGACAACCAGCACGAGTACGTGGTGAAGAGCGAAGCCGACGTGCGCGTCGAGCGCGACGGTAACGACGTCCACATCTACATGACCGCCATCCGCTCGCACTTCGCGCCTGACGTCATCGAAGGCGTCAAGCTCGGCGACACCGTCTACTGGCACATCACCAACCTCGAG
>JBBAFX010000048.1:0-11999 GCA_041655195.1 Trueperaceae bacterium | reverse complement strand
GGCGCCGATCACTTCGCTAACGCCTACTTCTCCACCTACGGTCTGCCCACCATGACCACGCACGCCTCGAACAACTACGGGCCGTTCCAGTTCCCGGAGAAGCTGCTGCCGCTAGCGCTATCACGCGCCTTAGCGAACGAGAACGTGCCGCTTTACGGCGACGGCAGCAACGTGCGCGACTGGCTGCACGTGGAAGACCACGCGCGGGGCCTGGTGGCGGTCATGGAGCGGGGCACGCCCGGCCAGACCTACCTAATGGGTGGCGCCACCGAGCTCAGCAACAAGACCGTGCTTAACGACCTGCTCAGCGTGCTTAACGAGCTGGCGCCGGCGGAGCGCGACTACCGCGAACTCATCACCTTCGTCCCCGACCGCCCCGGTCACGACCAGCGCTACGCAGTGGACTCCAGCAAGGCGGAACAGGAGTTGGGTTGGCAGCGGCAGGTGCCGTTCCCCGCCGGGCTCAGGAGCACTGTGGCCTGGTACCTGGCCAATCAGGAGTGGGTCGAAAGCATAAGGAGCGGCCGCTACGACCTAGGCCGCCTAGGCGCGGACCCAACGGGGGCCGAAGCGTGAACGCGCCGGGGGGCAACCTGGCTCGCAAGGGCATCATCCTGGCAGGCGGCATGGGCACGCGCCTGTACCCGGCCACCATGGCAGTGAGCAAGCAGTTACTGCCCATTTACGACAAGCCCATGATCTACTACCCGCTGTCGGTCCTCATGCTGGCTGGCATTCGCGAAGCGCTGATCATCTCCACCCCGCGCGACCTGCCCGGCTTCCGGCAGTTGCTGGGCGACGGCGAGCGGTGGGGCATGCGCTTCGAGTACGCCGAGCAGCCCGAACCCGCGGGTATAGCGCAGGCGTTCCTGATAGGCGAGGAGTTCCTGGGCGGCGCCGCCGCCGCGCTGGTGCTGGGCGACAACATCTTCTACGGGTACGGCCTCACGGGCCGCCTGCGTTCCGCCATGGAACGCACGGATACGGCCACCGTCTTCGGTTTCCGTGTCACCGACCCGGAGCGCTACGGGGTGGTCTCGTTCGACGAGACCGGCCGCGTGACCGACATCGAGGAGAAGCCCGCGCAGCCCAAGAGCAACTACGCCGTCACCGGACTCTACTTCTATCCGCCCGACGTCAGCGCGCAGGCAGCGGCACTGAAGCCCTCCCCGCGCGGAGAGCTCGAGGTCACCGACCTGAACCTCCTCTACCTGCGCGAGGAGCGCCTCAACGTGGAGCTGTTCGGGCGCGGCATGGCGTGGCTGGATACCGGCACGCACGAGAGTTACCTGCAGGCTTCGAACTTCGTGGAGACGCTCGAGGCGCGCCAGGGGCTCAAGATCGCCTGCCCGGAGGAGATCGCCTACCACCAGGGCTGGATAAACGCCGAGCAGCTCACGGCCCTAGCCGAGCCCATGCGGGCTAACGCCTACGGTCAGTACCTGCTGGGTCTGCTGAAGGAGTAGCCGCTCGCAGGTGGCGCTCACGAGCCGGGGCGGTTGCTAGTCGGCGTACATGAGTCGGGACGGTCGCTAGGCGGCGCTCATGTGCTGGGGCGACCCCAAGCTGGGGCGTTCATACCTCGCTGCGGTCGACGAGTAGCGGCAAGGGGTCGATGGGCCGCCAGCCACACCACTCACCTAAACCACCCAGGTAAACGCCGAAGTGCAGGTGCGGGGCGGTAGCGGCAGCGTTGCCGGTGTTCCCCACGTAACCGATGACGTCCGTTACCTCCACGTACTGACCGACTTCTAGGCCGGCCGCTATGGAGTCTAGGTGCGTGTAGAAGTAACGCACCCCGCCGTCGCCCACGAGCGTCACTGAGATGCCGCCTAGGTCCGTGGTCGAGAGCCGGGTCACGAAGCCGGGCGCCGCGGGTCGGATGGGCGTGCCGCGCGGCGCCATGATGTCGACGCCTTCGTGCTGGCGCCCGCCACTGCGCGGAGCGCCGAACGACGGATAGACCGCGGCGGTGATGGCTTCGTCAACGGGCATGAGCAGCGCGAACGGCAGGGAGGGCCCCACCTCGTCTATCAGCCTGGAGCGGTAGTTGGCGCCGCCGCTGCCGGAGGCGCTCTCCTCGGCAGTGCAGGTATGCTCCGGCCACGTCACCAACGCTTCGGACACGGGCTGAGCGCCGGCATGCTGAGAGCCAGCCACCGCGGCGTCGCTGCCTCGGCTTCCGCCCCTGTCGCCGGCTCCGTCGCCGCCGTGATTACCGCCCCGGTCAGTGGTCGCCATGGCTGAGCAGCCGACCAACGTAAGCGAGGCCGCCAGGAGCGCCAACCCGGTGATGTACCGGCTGGAGCGCCTCCTTGGCGGCCTCGAACGTGCTGTTGTGGGCGGGCCGAACATGGTTCGACTCTACCCGCTAGTTGGACCGGCAGGCATTCATGGTGGCTGCACGGTTCTCTCAGTTTCGGCCGGGATCACCCGGGCACGGGGCTGGTAGCGCTGGGCCCGGCGCTACTCAGCTACCTAGCGTCCCTCGGCGTTAGCCCTGATGGCCGCGGCCACGTACGCCGCCAGGCCCTCGGCCTTGTCTTCGTAGTACTTGGTGAAGCGCGGGTCCGCCTCGTACATGTCGGCCAGGCCCTCATGGATCTCGTAACTGCAATCGTAGTAGTTGTCGGTTATCTGTTGGCGGTGGGCTTCGGCGGCGGCCTTGGCCCGGTCGTCGGTAGCGGGCACGCCCGCCGCCATCAGCTCCATGAAGCGCTGTTCCACGGTTACAACCTGGGCAGACACCCGTTGCCAGTCGGCTTTGGTGTAGCCCTTCACGCGCGCCTGGCTCTGCTTATAGGCGTCCGTGTGGCCCCAACGCTCCTCGGCTTCCGCCGCGTGCTTGCTGGGGTCGTGGTTTCCGAACACCTCGAACATCTCTTTGGGTGAGAGGTTGATACCCATGTTCCTTGCCTCCATCTGCCGCCGGACCTGCCTTCGCATGGTCAGGAGCCGCTCCAGGCGGGCGTTCAGTAACGCTTCCTGCCTGCGCAGGTGCTCCACCGGGTCCGTGCCGGCGTCGTCGAGGAGGTGCGCTATGGCCTCGAGCTCGAAACCCAGGTCGCGGTACGAGAGGATCTGCTGCAGACGCTCGAGTTCCGCGCGGCCGTACAACCGGTAACCGGCGGGGCTGCGCTCCCCGGGCGAGAGCAGACCGATGGCGTCGTAATGGTGGAGCGTGCGCACGCTCACCCCCACGAGGTTGGCTACCGCCCCGACGGAGAGGGACTCCACCGGTGTTTCCGTTGCAACGTCGCGGTTCACCGCGCACCTCCTTCACCAGGCAACATAGGGCCTAACGTAACGTGAGGGTCAAGCCCTGCACCTATCTGACATGCGTGGGCGCCCTACGGGATACCCTTTAGGCGTGGCGGTAGATGCCCTAGTAGACATGCACGCTCTACGCGAAGGCGCCGTACGTTTGGCGCACGAGGCGGGGCAGAGGATTCTGGAAGTTTACGCGACCGAGTTCGAGGTGACCGCCAAGGCCGACACCTCACCCGTCACCGCCGCCGACCTGGCCTCCCAGGCGCACATCGTGGCGGGCCTGCAGGCGCTCATGCCCGGCGTGCCGGTCATAGCCGAGGAGAGCGACCTCCCCTCTTACGAGGACCGCCGCGAATGGAGCCGCTTCTGGCTCGTGGACCCGCTGGACGGCACCAAGGAGTTCGTTAAGCGTAACGGCGAGTTCTCTGTGAACATCGCCTTAGTCGAGAACGGTTACCCCATCCTGGGCGTGGTGCACGCGCCGGTCACCGACCTCACTTACGTGGGCGTGACCAAGAGCCGCCACGCCTCGGCTTCTGCCTGGCGGTACGACGTCGAGGGCGGCGCTCACCCCATCCATAGCCGCGCGCCAGACGGCACGGGCGTACGGGTCATGGTCAGCCGCTCGCACTCGAACGCGCCGACCGTAAAGTTCATCGAGGCTCTGGGCAAAGAGTTCGGTCCGGTAGAGACCATCCCGCGCGGCAGCGCCATCAAGAGCTGCCTGGTGGCGGACGGCACGGCACACTACTACCCACGGCTTGGGCCCACCATGTGGTGGGACACGGCTGCGGCACAGGCCGTGCTCATCGCCGCGGGCGGCGAGATGCTGGCCGAGAACGGCGGCGGACCGCTCCGTTACAGCGGCGAGAACCTGGGCAACCCACCGTTCGTGGCCGTTTACTCCAGCGGGGCGTACTTACCCGACACTTAGCCTCAGCTGGAGCAAGTTGCTGCTAATCCGAGGACAGGTGAAAGCCGGCGCGGCGCCCATTGGTAGGTGCCGCGCCGGTTGCTATCGCAGGTTGTTTGCCGGGCCCGCGCTCTCTCGCTACGGCCCCGAACGCTCAAGTACTTACCTCAGAGTAGCGTAGACGGGCGCTACCACCACGTCCACCTCTTCCGACTCTCCGGAGACCACCGTGACCGCTTCGACGAAGCCCACGCGGTCGGCCGGCGAGATGCCGGTGGCGGCGTCGCGCAGTTCCAGGCCCACGATGAGGTACTGGCCGGGAGCCAGCGCGTCGAACTGGTAGGCGAAATCACCGTTGGGCAGGGGGCTGCCTTCGGCGCGGTTGGCGGCCATGAGCTCCAGGGCGGCCAGGTTGCCGAGTCCGATCTCTGGCGCCACTTCGCCTTCGTAGGCTATGGCGTACGCCACCGCCGTGGGCGTGGTGACCGTCTCGCCGTTCAGCGCGGCAGCAGCGTCGAGGAGGCCGGCGCCGCAGACGTTCTGACCGTCGAAGCCGCTGGCCGGCACGTTGCACTCGGCCGCCGAGAGCGGGTAGGACGCGTTGTGCAGGCGTTCACGGATCTCGGCGAGCGTAAGGTCGGGTTCCTGCGCCAGCATTAGCGAGACGACGCCCGCCACGTGCGGCGAGGCCATGCTGGTGCCCTGGTTAAACCCGAAGTTGGGGATGTCAGCAGTCCAGTTGTAGGACGTGCTCAGTACCCCCGCGTAGAAGTTCGCGTCCACGGGGTGGTCGTAGTCGGCGTCGCCACCAGGAACCATGACGTCAACGAACGCGCCGTAGTTCGAGAAGTAGGAGCGGGCGCCGGTTGGACCGGTGGCGCCCACAGTGATCATGCTCGGGCAGTTGGCGGGGAAGTTGATGTCGCTGGGCGACGCGGCGTTACCAGCCGAGGTCACGGAGATCATGCCGAACAGCTCTGCGAACAGGCCGTAGAACTCATCGATGGACGCCGGGCATTCGCCCATGATGTTGCCGCCGAGGCTCATGTTGATGACCTGGGCGGGGCTCTCGTTGACGTGACCGCCGTAGTTGGGGTCGGGCACGCCTGCGGCCCAGAAGGCTCCTTCGATGATGCCCGCCAGTGTGCCACTACCGGCTTCGCCGCCGAGAACCTTTACGGGAACAAGCTCAACGTTCCAGTTGATGCCGGCAACGCCGTCTTCGTTGTTGCTGGTGGCGCCTATGGTGCCGGCCACGTGAAGGCCGTGGGGCGAGTTTCCAGGGTTGGTGAACGGGTAATCTATTGCACCTTCTGTCGGATCGGGCATGAACATCGCCGAATCCGGGTCCGTAGGGTCGACGAGTCGCACGTCCCAGTTAACGAAGTTGGCGCCCTGCGTAGACCATTCGATGTCGGGGTGGTCTATGCGCCCGGTGTCCAGAACCGCCACCGTCACCAAGTTGGTGCTGCCGTCCTCGATCTCCCACGCTTCAGGCATGTTGATCTGCTCGTAGTGCCACGCCTGTAGAAAGTAGAGCGGGTCGTCGGGTGTTACGGCCTCCGCCGAGAGGATCCAGTTCGGGAAGGCCTCGGCCACCGCGCCCGAGGCGTTCAGGGTAGCTACCAGATCGCGAGTGCCGGCGTCCGTCAGGCCTTCCGTGCGGTAAAGCCCGAGGCCGCTGCCGATAGGGTAGGCGCGCGCCTGCTGGAAGCTAAGGCCCTCGTAGCTGAAGCCGCCGTCCGCATGGAAGGTGACGCCCGCTTCGGTGGTGGGGCCAGCAGCGTCGACGCCGAACCGGGTCTCGGGACGGCCGCGCTTGAAGACCACGAACACGTCACCGGGCACCACAGGCGCTACCTCGACCGCGTCCCCGGAACCGCTATTGCCGTCCTCTGCGGGCGTGCGGGTTATAACGCCGCCGACCGAGCCGGCGTCGCCGAGCACCGTGATGGTCACGGCATCGGTTATGGCGCTGTTACCAGCCGCGTCGAACGCACGCGCGCTGATGCTGTACTCACCCGCCACCGCGGGCGTCCAAGCGTAGCTCCAGTCCGCGCCGGGCGTCGCCACGCGCGCGTCGTCGTTTATGAGCACCTCAATACGGGTCACGACGACGTTGTCGGCGGCCGTGCCCTCGATGCTGACCTCGGTGCCTGCCAGCACCTCGGTTCCATCAGTGGGCGCCAGCAGCGTCACGGTCGGATCGACTGTGTCGCCCGTGTCACCCTGCTGCGTGCAGGCCACCATGACCACGCCCAGAAGCAATGCGAGAAGTACGTAACGAAGTGGACGCATCCTTATCACCCCAAACGGCGCCGGGCCTGCTGGACTCAGCTGCAACGCGGCTTAGTAACGGTGCGAGACCGGCCTGGCGACCTTCCGAATGTGTTGCCTACTTAGGATACCGCGCTGTTCTTAGCGGGTTGTTAGGTTGCGCGCCGCGCTGAGGTAACAGCGTGCCGCACTCTTCGTCGCGGTGGGCCGTACCGGCCGCTACTTCGACGCTGTGCACCGCAGTTCGGCTACCGGTGCCAACGCCGGGCAATGACGCGGCACCTAACAAGGCAGAACCCTCGAAGCACTACTACAAGGGGCCGGCTCCGCTTGGCTTTGCGGAGCCGGCCCTAGGTCGCATAGGTTGTGTTACTTCAGATTCAGCGCAGCGTCGACACCGGTACGGCCACTACATCGGCAGTGCTTGCCTGGCCCGCGGTAACGGTCACTTCCGCCGTGCCGAAGCGGTCGAGCATGCCCACCGAGCCAGCGGGGTTGCGCTTCTCGACGCCGACGATCAGGTAACTGCCGGGCGCCAGGTCGGTTAGCTCGTAGGTCCAGCCGCCGCCCGCAACGCGGGTGGCCTCTGTGGAGTAGCCGGCCAGCGTGGCCAGGCTGCCAAGGTCGCCGAGGCGCAGTTCGGGCGCTTCGTCTTCGAAGCGCACCGCGTAAACGATAGCGCCGAGTTGGTCGACGGTGAGGTTGGTACCCAGCAGCGCAGCTTCGGCGTCGAGCAGACCGGCTCCGCAGAGGTCTAGGCCGTCGTAACCGTCGACGGGCACGTTGCACTCGGCGTCCGAGAGCGGCATAGAAGCGTTGTGGAGCCGCTCGCGGATTTCGTCAAGGGTGAGGTCGGGATCGTCGGACAGCATGAGCGACACGATGCCCGCGACGTGAGGGGCGGCCATGCTGGTGCCTTGGAAGAGGTCGTACGAGCCGAACGCCGGGTCCACGGTGCTCAGGATGCCCGCACCGATCTCCAGAGCCGGGTCTAGGGCCGGGTGCAGAATATCGAAGTCGCCGCCGGGCGCGAACACGTCCACGTCCGGACCGAAGTTGGAGTAGTAGGCGCGGGCGCCGGTCGGGCCGGTTGCGCCCACGGTGATGACGGAGGGGCAACTGGCCGGGAAGAAGACATCAGAGGCGGAGGCTTCGTTGCCAGCCGCCACCACAGCGACGGCACCGTAGAGATCGTAGACCTCCACGAAGATGTCGTTGAGGCTAGCCGGGCATGCTTCCGTTATGTTGCCGCCCAGGCTCATGTTGATCACGTGGGCGGGAGCGGGGTTGATGTGCGTACCGTAAGCGGGGTGCGCGTCGCCCGCGGCCCAGTAGATGCCCTCGATGATGCCGGCGAAGCTGCCGGAGCCGTTCGCGGCGAGCACCTTCACAGGTATTGGGCTTATGCCCCAGTTAACGCCCGCCACGCCGGCGGCGTTGTTGGAGAGGGCGCCGATAGTGCCGGCCACGTGCGTGCCGTGGTCGCTGCCGCCGGGCCTAGTGATCGGGTTCGTTATGGGCCCTTCTTCAACAGCCGGAGCACCCGCCGTCCAGTTCACAAAGTTGGCGCCTACGGCGGCCCAGGTAATGTCCGGGTGCACGAACGCGCCGGTATCGAGGACCGCTACGTGGATGGTCTCGAGCGGAGTAGTGCCGTCTTGGATGTCCCAGGCGGCCGGCAGGTTGAGCTGCTCGTAATGCCATTCCTGCACGAGATAGTTGGGGTCGTTAGGCACGGCCAACTGGGTGAGGATCCAGTTCGGGAAGGCCTCCCGCACGGTGGAACGGGTCCGCATCTCCGCAACGAGGTCGCGGGTAGCGGCCTCGTCGAGGCCCGCTGCTTCGTACAGCGCGAGGCCGGAGCGGACGGGGTAGGCGCGCAGCTGCTCGAACTTCACGCCCTCGAAACTGAAGCTGCCGTCGGCACTGAAGGTGAAGCCGTCCGCAGCGGCAGCGGACACGTCGGTGACGTTGGTGCTCAGCTGCACGTCCGGACGGCCGCGCTGGAACACCACGAAGAACTGGCCAGGCACTATGTCGGCGGGTTCACTGACGGACGAGGTACCGAGCGAGCTAGACCCGGTTGCCGCCGCGCGCGTGACTGTGCCGTTGACCGTACCTGTGGTGGGTGCAGGGCCGCCCCCGCCGCAGGCGGTCAAAAGCAACACGACTGCAACCGCGGAAACCGATTGTCTCCAACTCCACTGCATACGTACCCTTCCCTGCCAGGGCGTGCGCCTGGCAGTCGCTACCGGGGGATTCAAGTCGTAATGAGGTAGCGCTCAACGAGCTTGCCAAGGTCAACGATAAAGCAGCGCCGGTCAGGGCGCAACGCAACCGTCTTCATGAGTGCGGGCCGGGCGTGCTAGCACGCCCGGCCCGTGCAGAGCTGGGTCGATCAGGCCGCTACCGCGGCGAAGCGGCCGGCTAGAACTGCCCGCCCGTCACCAGGTCGAGCCTGAGGTAGAGCCCGCCGCGCGATTCCGCCGTGAGGCCCTCGAAGCCACCGAAGGTGTAGCCGAGCGCCACCCAGACCTCGTCCACGATGCGCGCCTGGGCTTCGGCCGAGAGTCCGTAGGCAACCGAATCGAGCCCGGGCATCCACAGCACGTGACCGCCCAGGCCGAGACCCAGAGTGGTGTCCCAGTCGCCCAGTCGCGGCTGCAAGTATTGAATGGCGAACAGCGAGCCCTGGTAGGCGCTGCCGCTGGGGTCGTCAAGCAGCACGCGGTACGCCACGCCCGGCCTGAGCTGCAGGCGGTTAGCGAAGTTGAGGGTCGGCGCCAGCTCTCCCTCCACGATGGATCCACCGGGGCGGTTGAGCATGCGGTGGTAAGTGAGCAGGTTAAGCGGCCCGCGCTTCAGCGAGTACGCCACGGTGAAGCGGCCCTCGAAGGTGGGCACCACCTGGTAGTTGGCGTCGAACGAGAGGTTCTGGTCCTGACCAAGCTGACCGCTGGCGCCGCTGCGGAGCACCACCTTGAACTGGCTGCCGTCATACGCGACCTCGCCGCCCAGCGTGGCCACGAAGCCGTCGGTGCGGTAGCGCAGCGCAGCGCCGGCGTTGGTGTTGGCGCGGCCGTCATTGAACGAGCGGTCGTGCCCAGCGTGCAGGTCGACGCTGAGGTTACGCGCCAGGCTGAACGGCGCCCGCACGCCGAAGCGCGCACGGTTGCCGGAACCGGAGGCGGTCGGCAGCTCGTAACTGAGCGACAGCTCGGTAGCGCCGATCCTCTGCTCGAGCCCCACCACGCTGATCAGGTCGTTACCCCACACGAGCTCGGCGCTAGCCTTGGCGGTGAGGTTCTGGTTGATGTCGTACCCGAGCGTGGCTTGCGTACGGGCCTGCGCGGCGGGGTCAAACGGTTGCGTGTGGGTTGCGCCCACGGTGAAGTCGCCGGAGCGCAGGTCGGCGCCAGCGATGGCGCTGAAGAGGCTCTGCTCCCAGGTGTGCGCCAGTCCGGCCGAGAGGGTGAGCGCGCTCTGCTGCGCCCAGTCGAAGCGGTGCGAGTAGGTGAGGCTGGTGGTGTTGTTACGCGCCGTCACGTGCCGCAGGCTCAGGCGGTCCTGTGGGGTGAGGGCGTAGCCCAGCTCGGCGCGGCCCGACACGTCGGTAATGTCGGCTAGCACCAGCTGGTAGGCGGCGCTGGCGTCAATGCGCGCGCCCTGCCAGGCGGCGGTGGCGCCGATGACCACGTCGCCGCGGTAGGCGGCGCCCAGCTCCACCTGGAGCGAGTCGGTGGGGCCGGCGGAGCGGTACCGCACGCCGAAGCCGCCATGCACGGTGTCGCGCGGCTCGGTAACGGGCGCGTACTCTACGCGCAACGTTACGGGGTTCATGTCGAAGTCGTACGGCCACAGTGGGCTCACGAGGGTGATGGCGCCCAGGTAGGTGTCGATAACGTAGTCGCGGTTGCGGACGAGGGTGGTTACGGTGTCGCCAGCCACCACGCTTACGGTCTCGCTGCCGGGCCGCACGCTCTCGCCCAGCGAGTAGCGGCGGGTGCCGTCGCCGGCGAAGACCTGCGTGCGCACGCCGCTGGAGGCCAGCGCCGCGTAGCCCTGCACCTCCAGTCCCTCCGCCAACTGCACGCTGGCGTGGGCGCCGGTGAGGGTCGGCAGGCCGGTAACGCCGGGCACGGCAGCGCGCCCCTCGTAGTAGCCCAGGCTAAGGCCGGGCGCGGTGTAGAGCACGCCGAAGCCGTCGGAGCTGGCTAGGGTCGGAGCGGCCTCTTCACCGGCGCCGGTGAGGGGGAAGCGCTCGGAGTCCTGCGGCTGCTGCGCTAGCGAGCGGTCCAGGTCGATGCCGCTGCCGTCAGCGCCCACGTCCACGGCGGCTTGCACGGTGCCCTCGTCGCCGAGGGGCAGCTCTAGGTAACCGCGGGCGTAGCCGGACACGCTAATGGGTGACGCGAACGAGGCGGTCACGCTGACCTGCCCCTGGTAGAGGCCGGTGCGGGTGCCGAGCACTTGCACACTCTCGGTTACAAGTAGGTCGCCCTCTTCGGTCACGGCCAGTACGTTGAGTTGCAGCGGGTACGGGGTGGCGCTGGGCGCCAGCTCCACGCGGGCGCGGCCGTTCTCCAGCAGGACCTGATGACCGCTGACCAGTAGGGCAGCGTCGACGCCGGTCAACTCGCCGTTGGCGGCTACGCTCAGCACACCGTCGCCCACCGGGGTGCCGTGTTCATCCAGCACCAGCACGTCTATCACCAGCGGGTTGCGGCCGTCGGCCACCACGCGCACTGGCTCCAGCACGATCTGCTGCGCCGCGCCGGTAATTGGCTGGCTGCTCAGCTCGGCGGACGCCTCTTCTAGGGACGCCACGTGGGCGCCCTGCGCGCGGACCAGGTCGGAGCGACTGAGGGCACCGACCAGGCTGTGCTCGCGCTCGGTGTAAAGGGTGGTGAGCTCCGGCTCGGTCAGGGGCGGCAGCGCGGCTTCGTGGCGCACGTCGTACGCCACCGTGCCGGCCTCGCTCCACGGCAGCTGCCAGATGAGCGTGTCGCCGTCCACAGCGGGATCTTCCAGCGCCACGCCGTTCAGCGTGGCGCTGCCGGCCACGTAGGTGGCGCCCTCAGGCAGCTGGTGCCCGAGTAGCAGGGTCTCCCCTGCTTGGGTGGCGTCCACGCAGTTAGCGTCGGTCACGGCTTCGGTGCCCAGGGGCAGCGGCACGAGGACACTGCCGTCGGTTACCACCTCGTCGCCCAGGTTGCGTACCTGCAGCCGCAGTTCGGCGGTCTCGCCGGACTCGCTCAAGCTGACGGACGAGAGGTAGACCTCGAGCTGCTCGGCTGGGCTGGCGCTGGGGCGTATGCGGGGTTCCGCGTAGCGCTCAGCCTCGGTGACGCGGAGGGTCATGCCGAGCGTGGCGCTCTCGCCCGGAGCGAGGGGCGCCAGGCTGCAGCGGTGCACGCGGCCCGCCTGGTAATCGAGCTGGATGGTGGAGCGCCTGGCCATCACGAAGTCGGGCAGCGGCTCGGGCTCGGGTTCGACGACCACAGGTTCGGGTTCAGGCTCGGGCTCGACCACTTCGGGC
>JBBAFX010000047.1:0-12066 GCA_041655195.1 Trueperaceae bacterium | reverse complement strand
TCTTCAGGAGCGGGGGTCTCTTCATGCGCGGGGGCCTCTTCGGCGGGCTCGGCGCCCGCAGGGTCGTTCAATTCGGCCAAGCGCCGCGCTTCCGCAGCGAAGAACTCGTACTCGTCGTTACCGGGCTCCAGTTCCAGCGCCCGGCCGTACGCCGCCGCGGCGGCAGCGAAGTTACCGACCTGGAACTCGACGCGACCGAGCTGGCTCCAGGCGGCCGCGAACGTCGGGGCGGCTTCCACGGCGGCGGTGAAGCCGCTGCGGGCACCCTCCACGTCGCCGACCTGGTAGGCGTCCATGCCGCGCACGAAGGCGTTACCAGCCTCGGGCCCGAACGCCAGTTGCTGCCGCGCGACCTGCAGGAAGTAACGCGCCCGGTCGTCGCCGGGGTCAAGGCGCAGGACCTCCTGCCAGAGGTTGATGGCCTGTTCGGCGCGCCCGGCCTCCTGGCTGCTGCGCGCGGCCCACACCCAGGCGTCCACGTACTGGGGGTTGCGCTCGGCGGCGCTGAGGAAGAGCTCCTCGGCTTGCTCCAGGTCGCCGGTGGCGTAAGCGCTCTGGCCGGCGTAGAAGTCGTTAGCGGCGGCCACGCCCCAGCGGATCTGGGCGCGGGTCACCTCCAGGAACCAGGCGGAGCGCGCATCGTCTGGGTCGGCCGCCAGGGCGGCCTGCCAGTACGGTTCCGCCACTGCGGGGCGGCCGAGCTCGAAGGCGCTGCGGGCGGCCCATACGGCCGCGTCGGTGAAGTCGGGGTTAGCGGCGTAGGCGCTCTCGAAGTGCGCCAATGCGTCTACAAGTAGCCCGCTCTCGTAAGCCCTGATGCCGGCGCGGTACGCCTCGCTGACGGCCACCCCGAACTCCTCGCGTTCGCGGCTCAGTTCCAGGAAGAAGCGGGCGCCTTCGTCGTCAGGCGCAACCTGCACGAGGCGGCCCCAGATCTCTATGGCGGTGGCGGTATCGCCCTCCTCGAACGCCATGCGCCCCAGCCAGCGGAGCGCCTCGGGGTCAGCGGGGTCGATATCCAGCAGCGTGAAGTAGTAGGCGCGCGCGCCCTGGTTGTCGCCGGCCTCGTAACGCGCGAACGCCAGCTGGTTCAGCGCCGTCGTGGCGAAGTCAAGATCGGTCGGGAAACCCGCCACTAGTCCGGGCGCCAGCCCGCGGGGCGGGGAGGCAACGGCTAGGATCTCGCCGCCTTCCGCCACGAACCTGTCCCAGTGCGCGAACGCCCGGCTGTGCCAGTGCACGGAGCCATAGACGCGCGCCGTCAGAGCCAATGCGTCGCGCAGCCCCACTTCAGCGCTCAGAACCTGGTCGCTCGTCGGTCCGCTGGCCGCTCGTGCGCTCTCCACGGCGGTTTCGGCGTGTTGAGTAGCTAGCTCGGCGGCGTCTATGGCCGCCCGCCAAACTGCGTCGTCTGGGGTCGGCGTCCGGCCCAGGTCGGCCGCCAGCGCCTGCGCGTAGGCCGCTTCGGCGGCGCTGTACGTCTGAGCTGGGTCGGGCTCTTGCGCGAACGCATTGGCTGTGATCGCGGCTAGGAGTAGAGCGAGCAGCCACTTGACCGCTGCGCTGACCGCTCGGTGCTTAGGCAGCTGGGCCTTACGAGTACTACGCTGCTCCGTGCCCCCCCGCACGGCTCTCAGCGCGAACGCGCCGTGAGCCACACGACCTCCTGGCCGGCTCGCACGAAGTACAGCAGGCGCTGCCCGCCTTCTGAACCAACGTAGACGATGCGGGTATGGGTTTCGGGGCCGGTCGGGCCCTGCACGGTGGTTTGGCTGCGGCTCTGCTCGAAGTAGCCCGCCACGGCGTACGCGGTGGTGACCTGATGATCTATGGCGCCCGCCAAACCGGTAGCTACGCCACCGAGGGTGTAAGCCTCCCACTCGGTCCAGGCGGAGGAGCCCTCGATGCGCCTGACTATGGCGTCGACCCCGGCCCCCGTTGCCCGTAACGTGCCCCGCGGGAACGAAACGGCGGAGTTGAACTGCGCCTGGATAGCGGTGACCGTCATGACCTCGGCCAGCAGTTGAGCGTGCGCAACGGCGCCCATGGGCAAAGCTAGCGCTACGGTGGCCAGCGCGGCCGGCCAGCGGCGCACGAAAGCGCGGTGAAGGCTAACGTTCTGGGTCTGGAAGCTTGCCAGTCGTTCGGCGCGTTCGTCCCGGTTCGACATGGCGCAAGTCTAGCACCGCCCTCCGGCGGCTTTCGTCCCGCACGGCAGCGCCCTGCCGGCGTCTAACTCTCGCCCATCTATAAGGCCGTCCTCAGCTTGACCCTCCTAGCGGCCAGCCGCTAGGCTTGAGAACGGTCCGCGTAACACGCAACCCAACGCGGTACCCCGCGCGCACGGACCTGCCGGGCACGCTCCGTGTAGCCTTGCTTGACACGGTTACGCGGGTAACCTGAAGCGATCCCGGTGCGGCGCCGCCGCCCTGAAAGTACGGAGTGACCATGTTCCAAAGTCTGGGTGATCGACTCCAATCGGTCTTCGACGGTCTGCGCGGCCGCGGCCGCCTCACGGAAGCCGACGTCAAGGCCGCCCTGCGCGAGGTGCGCGTAGCGCTACTGGAAGCCGACGTCAACTTAGAGGTCGCGCGCGACTTCACGAAGCGCGTGCAGGAGAAGGCCATCGGCTCCGAAGTGCTCATGTCCCTCAACCCGGAGCAGCGGGTCGTGGCCATCGTGCACGACGAACTCATCGAGGTGCTCGGCGGCAAGGCGGTGCAGCCCACCCTGCGCTCCGAGGGCAACATCTGGCTCCTCATGGGCCTGCAGGGCGCCGGTAAGACCACCACCGCCGGCAAACTCGCTTACCGCTACAAGTCGCAGGGGCGCCGCGTGCTGCTGGTGGCCGCTGACACGCAGCGGCCGGCCGCCCGTGAACAGCTGAAGACCCTCGGCAACCAGATCGGCGTGCCGGTCTTCGAGGTGCACGACAACGAGGCGCCCGCAGCGGTGGCCAACAGGCTCAAGGAGCATCTGCGCAAAGACTTCCGCGACCTGGTCATCGTGGACACCGCCGGTCGCTTACAGATCGACGATTCGCTCATGACCGAGCTCTCCGAGCTCAGCACTAGGTTGGAGCCCAGCGAGAAGGTGCTCGTGGTGGACGCCATGACGGGTCAGCAGTCCCTGCCCGTCGCTACCGCCTTCGACGAGCAGATCGGCGTCTCGGGCCTGATCATGACCAAGCTGGACGGCGACGCCCGCGGCGGCGCGGCGCTGTCCGCCAAGCACGTGACCGGCAAGCCCATCTACTACGCCGGTATGAGCGAGAAGATCGACGGGCTGGAGCCGTTCCACCCGGACCGCGTGGCGGGCCGCATCCTCGGCATGGGCGACATGCTCACGCTCATCGAGAAGGCGCGCCAGCTGGAAGCGGATGACGACGAGCAGGAGATGCGCAACCTGGGCGACTTCACGCTTCAGGACATGCTCACGCAGATGCGCAAGATCAAGCAGATGGGCTCGTTCTCGGACGTTCTGAAGATGATTCCTGGCGCCAGCAAGATGCTGCCGGCCGGTGCCGAGATCGACGAGCGCGAGATCGGCCGCGTGGAGGCCATCATCTCGTCCATGACGGAAAAGGAACGCGCCGCGCCGCGCATACTTAACGCCAGCCGGCGCAAACGCATCGCGCGCGGCTCCGGCACCACCGTGCAGGACGTGAACCGCCTGATCAAGAACTACGAAGAGATGCGCAAGATGATGAAGCGCATGGGCCGGCGCCCGCCGGGCCGTGGCCGCAGGGGCATGCGGGCCTGACCCCCACGCGCTTGCGCCCCCTGCTTAGGCCGCCAACGCACACCGGTTCGTGCACGGCTACCGGCGTTTGTGCTCAGGGCCGTCTACGTGTACACTGGGTGGCTTGACGTGGGCTCCCAACCGGTGAGCCCGCGCCTAACGTTCAGTAAAGCTAGCGACCTTATAAGGTAGAGAGTCACGGAGGAAGTCAAGAACTATGGTCAAGATCCGCCTGATGCGCATGGGCTCGATGAAGAACCCGCATTACCGCCTCGTAGTCGTGGACGGCCGCACCAAGCGTAGCGGCGATTACATCGAGCAGATCGGCTACTACGATCCGCGCGAAACCACCGAAGACAACTTGCGTGTCGACGTTGAACGCGCCAGCCACTGGCTCGCCAACGGCGCCCAGCCCACCGACACCGCGCTGCGCCTCATGGAGAGCAAGGGCGTGGAACTCCCGGATTTTCTGCTCGCCAAGCGCCGCGCTAACTACGTCAAGCGCCAGGAAGCTCGAGCCTGATCCGAACCGAGTAACTTCGGGCCTGGCTCGGCGCGACCCCGGTCTCGTGGGTCCCGCCAGCCTGGCGCCTGACTCGTAGAACCTGTAAGCTCGGTCCGAGCGTCACCACTTAAGCGGAGGCCCGAATGCCAGCCGAACTGGTCACTTTCATCCTGCAGAACCTCGTAGCCGAGCCGGATCAGCTCGACGTACAGGTGAGCGGCGACGGTCGTAACGTCCGCATTGAGGTGACCTGCGCCGAGGACGACGTCGGCCGCATCATCGGCCGCGGCGGTCGGCTCATCAACGCGGTCCGCACCCTCGCACGCGCGGCCGCCGACGGGCGCCAACGCGTCGAGATCCAGCTGCTCGAGTGAGCAGCTGAGCCGGAGCGGTCCTCGCTCGCGGCGGAACTAACATGGCGCTCGACCCCACCGCATCTCAAGCACCGGACCGTTACCTGAAGATCGGCCGTTTGGGCCGCACCTTCCAGCTTGACGGCGCGCTGCGCATGCTCCTGGACGAAGCCGTCTCGTACGACTACGAGGACGGCACCGCCTCCGTAGGGGAACGCGCCATGGAAGCCGCCGGTCAGCTGTTCGTGGTGGGCGTAGGCAACGCCCGCGTGCGGCAGCTCTACGTGAGCGGCGGCAGCCTGTTGATCAAGCTCGAAGGCGTACGCGACCGTAACGCCGCGCAGGCGCTAGTGAACGCCACCATCTGGGTCGACCCTGAACGGTTACCCGAGGAGCTGGCGTCGGAACTCGCCGAGGAACTCGCGGCGGGCTCGAACGAGGAGCGGCTGGTGGGCCAGCCCGTTCTACTGAACGGTCAGAGGGTGGGCGCGGTCAGCGCAGCCCAGCTGGACGGACCCAACCCGGTGCTCGAGGTCACGCTAGAGACCAGCGCAGTAGGCGCCGATCCCGGCACGCCGGGCGCTCGCCCCAACCGGTCGCTGGTACCGCTGCAGGCCCCCTACGTGGCGCTGACCGAGTCGGGCGTGGAGCTCACCGACCCGCCCGAGGGCCTGCTTGACCTACCCTGAGCAGAACAGGAGTACCGCCCGCCGTGCGCTTCACCATCTACACGCTCTTCCCTGACCTGATCGCCCCTTACTTGCAGGAGGCGCTGCTCGCCCGCGCCGTTCAGCACGGCCACGTTGAGGTGGAACTGCGCGACCTGCGCCGCTTCGCTGGTAACCGCACAGGCCGCGTGGACGACACCCCTTACGGCGGTGGCGCCGGCATGGTCATGCGCGTCGACGTGGCCGGCCAGGCCGTAGCGGAGCTAGCGCAGGACCAACCCCCGCCGGACGAGATCATCCTCCTCTCCCCCGCCGGTGAGCCTCTCAGCCAGGAGCTGGTGCAAGAACTGGCGGGCAAGCAACACGTGGCGCTCATAGCTGGCCGCTACGAGGGTTTCGACGCGCGCACCGAGCAGCTGGTTACGCGCGAGGTGTCTATCGGCGACTACGTGCTGATGGGCGGGGAACTGCCCGCGCTGGTGCTGCTGGAGGCGGTGGCGCGGCTCCTGCCCGGGGTGCTCGGCGACGCCGAAAGCCACGTGCACGAGTCGTTCAGCACGGGCATCCTCGACTACCCGGAATACACGCGGCCCGCCGAGTACCAGGGCGTGCAGGTGCCCGACGTGCTGCTATCCGGTCACCATGGCAACGTGGCCAAGTGGCGGCGCGCGCAGGCGTTGAGGCGCACGTTCGAGCGCCGGCCGGACCTACTCGAGCGCGCGCCCCTCTCTGAGGAGGAGCGCGCGCTGGTACGTGCCTGGATGGCGGAAGTGGGCGACTGAGCCCTACCGGTTAGCTGCTGAGACTCACATCCCGCTTACGCGGTCGATAACCAACTGAGTGATGTCGAGCGACGGATCGGCGTAAACCACGATGCGCGCCTCGGCGGCGGCGACGGCGTCGAGCACCATGGTGTAGTTCAGCTCCACCGACAGTTCGGCCAGGACCTGGTCTACAGCGGCGCGCGCGGGCTCGGCCACGGCTTCGATCTCGGTGCGGTAACGGGAGTCGACCGCCACCAGCGAGGTCTGGAGGGCGGAGTAACGGTCGGCTTCGTCCGGGGTGAGCTGCTGGCCGCTGGCGGCCTTCTGCTCGAGGGCGGAGATGGAGCTGACCAGCCCTTCGATCTCCGTGCGGGCCTGGTTGGTCAGCGCTTCGATCTGAGCACCGGCGGGGTGGGCGGCGATGGCGGCCTGCGAGTTTATGTAAACGACGCGGGAGGGGCGCTCTTGCGCCGTGAGGGTCGAGGCGGCGAACGCCAGTAGGGCAGCGGCGGCTATACCGATCAGGGTGAGTCTTCTCATAGCGGATGGAGTTTACCACCGCCATGATGAGAACCGCCTTCGAAAGGGCGCGCCTGGTGCTTACTATTTCCGAATCGTTCTGCTACAGCCAGCCCGGTGGACCTCGCGCATGACGTCCTTCCTCCTCGTCATCGCGGGCGTCCTCGGCTCACTCATAGGCTCCTTCGGCAACGTGGTCATCTGGCGCCTGCCGCGCCGCGAGTCCGTGGTTCACCCTGGCAGCCACTGCCCTAAGTGCAATCACCGCCTGGGGCCGCTGGAGCTGGTTCCCGTGCTCTCCTGGTTAGCGTTGCGGGGCCGCTGCCGTAACTGCAAGGAGCCCATCTCGGCGCGTTACCCGGCGGTCGAGGCGCTCATGGCGGCGCTCTTCGTGCTGCTGGTGTGGCGCTGGTCGCCGCTCGACTACGGTTGGGCCGTGCTGCCGCTCCTGATCGTGGTGGCCATGCTGACCATGGCGGCCATCATCGACATCGATCACTTCATACTGCCCGACGTGCTCACGTTCGGCGCGCTGGCCACTGCGCTGGCCGGCTCGTTCCTTACGGGCGAGGCCGCCGACCTGCCGGGCCCGGCAGCAGCGCTGGCAGGTGCGCTTACCGGCGCCGGGGTGCTGGTGCTCATCAACCGCCTGGGCGCGCTCGTGCTGCGGCGCTTCGCAGACACGAAGGAGCGCCTCTTCCCCTTCAGCCTCGATCAGGCCAACGTGGCCGCCGTGGCTGGCGCGGTCGGCGGGGTGTGGGTGGGGGTCGCAGCAGGCGCCGTGAGCCTCTTAGCCAACCTCGTTTCGCGCCGCATATTGCGCGTACCCGAACCGCTGATATTCGGACTGTGGTTGGTGGCGTTGGTCTTCAGCACCACCACCTTCACGGTGCCTACCGTCACCGCGGTGGCCGGCAGCGTCATGGCGGCCGGCGCCTGGGCACTACTCGGTGCGCTCTACTGGTGGATCCACGACATGGTGCGGCCCGAGCCGCAGGCGGCCGAGGCGGCCGGGGCCGCTTCCGTAGCCGCAGTGGGTACAGCCGAAGGGGCCCCGTTGGCGTCTGCAGCCTCCTCTGCCTCCACTGCCTCCGCTACCGAAGCGGACGCCGAGCCCGTGGCTATGGGCTTCGGCGACGTGAAGCTGGCCGCCGTGCTGGGTGCGTTCCTGGGCTGGGAGAAGTTCCTGGTAGGCCTCTTCCTGGCTGTTAGTTTGGGTGCGCTCTTCGGCATAGTGCAGCGTATAGCGGGTGGCGGCAGGCTCATTCCGTTCGGTCCGTACCTGCTGGCCGGGGCGCTGCTCGCGCTCTTCTTCGGTGGGGCCGTCATCAACTGGTACTTCGGGCTGCTGCTAGGCCAGTAACGTAGCGGCGCCCGGCCGCGAGATGCGGCTCCCAGACCGCTCCATCACACCGTTCGTTATGCACTCTTGTGCATACTCATGCATTTGGTGATAGAGTGTTCCGCATTCGTCGCCGACCTGAGCGTGGGCGACGCTCTGTTTGGGCGTGGTCACGGCGCCGCAACGCCGACCGCGCACGGCCCCCGCCGAAGCGCAGTGGGGCCGCGCCCGAACCCCGATTGGAGCACGATGGAGCCGCTTCGCGTTGAAGGCTTGGAGGGCCGCGACCTGTTGTCGTTGGCCGACCTATCGGAAGTAGAGTTCGCGGGTCTGCTGACCAGCGCTGTGCAACTGAAGCAGGACTGGGCCGCCGGCATCAGACCCGCTTACTTGCAGCATAAGAGCCTGGCGCTGGTGTTCGAGAAGCCGTCCTTGCGCACCCGCACAACGTTCGACCTGGCCATGTTCCAGTTGGGCGGTCACGCCGTGCTACTCGACCAGCAGCAGATCGGGCTGGGGGTGCGCGAGACCGTGCGGGACATCGCCAGCAACCTGCAGAGGTGGGTGGACGGCATCATGGCCCGCACCCACGAGCACGCCACGGTCACGGCACTGGCTGAGCACGCGGCCGTGCCGGTCATCAACGGCCTCTCGGACTACCTGCACCCCACTCAGGTGGTGGCCGACTACATAACCTTGCATGAACGCTTCGGCGCGCTCGAGGGCCTGAAGCTCACGTACGTGGGCGATGGTAACAACGTCTGCAACTCGCACGTGAACGCAGCCGCCCTGACGGGCGTGCAGCTCACGGTGGCTTGCCCCGTGGGGTACGAGCCCGACACGCAGGTGCTGGCGGCCGCCCGGGCTAAGGGTGGCGACGTCCGCGTGGTGCACGACCCCCGCGCCGCAGTTGAGGGCGCCGACGCGCTCTACACGGACGTGTGGGTCTCCATGGGCATGGAGGAGGACACGGAGCGGCGCCGTCAGGACTTCGCCGGCTACACCATCACCCCGGAGTGGTTCGGCGCCCTGAGCCCCCGCGGTGTATTCATGCACGACCTGCCCGCCCATTACGGCGAGGAGTGCACGGAAGAAGCCGTGCATCACGAGCGCAGCGTGGTGTTCGACCAAGCCGAGAACCGCTTGCACGCGCATAAGGCCATCCTCTACCAGCTCCTCGGGAGCGAGGGGCAAAGCCTGTGAGCGCGCTGACCGCCGGCATCTTAGGCGCCAGCGGTTACGGCGGCGCGGGCCTTATCCAGCGCTTGTCGCACCACCCTGAAGTGGGCCAACTGGTGCTCGGCTCGCGCCAGTACCTGGGTAAGGAGCTCGGCGTCTGCTGGCCGCAGTTCCAGGGCCTGTTGCCTGGTACTCGTTTCGAGGAGACCGCGAGCGTCATCGAGAAGAGCGACGTGCTCTTCTTCGCCACCCCGCACGGCGCCACCGCCCCTCTAGTGGCGCAGGCGTTGGCCGCCGGCAAGCGGGTGGTGGACCTCTCGGCGGACTTTCGGTTAGCTCCCGACACTTACGCGCGTTGGTACGGCGCGCCTCACCCGCACCCGGAGCTGTACGAGCGAGCTCGTTACGGGCTGGTGGAGCTGCACCGCAACGAGCTGCCGGGCGCTCAGCTGGTAGCCAGCCCGGGCTGCAACGCCACGGCTGGCTCGTTGGCGCTGGCGCCGCTGGCCGCCCACGGCTTGCTGGGCGCTAGCGTGGTGGTGACCGTGCTGACTGGCGTTTCTGGCGCGGGTCGCACCCCGGGCGAGAGCTTCACTTACGCGGAGCTGAACGAGAACGCCAAAGCCTACAAGCCTGGCGGCACGCACCGGCACACGGCTGAGATGGAGGCCACCGCGGGACGCGCCGCGGCCGCAGCGGCGCGGGGCGACGGCAAGCGCTTGCGCACTCACAGCCCGTTCGAGCCAGCGCGGGTGAGCTTCACGCCGCACCTGGTGCCCATGTCGCGCGGGATCCTAGCGACCTGTTCGGTGAAGCTGCCGGAGGGCGCCAGCTCGAGCACAGCAGAGCTGCTCGGCTTGCTGCGCGACTATTACTCGGGCGACCCACTGGTGGTGGTGCAGGACGACCTGCCGCAGACGAAAGCCGTGGCGGGTAGCGACCGGGCGGTGCTCAGCGCGCATTACGACGAGCGCAGCGATCACGCGCTGGTCTTCTGCGTGATAGATAACCTCGGTAAGGGGGCCGCGGGGCAGGCGGTGCAAGGTTTCAACGTCGCGTTCGGGTTCCCCGAGTGGTCGGGGCTAACGCAGTCAGGGATGTGGCCATGAAGTTACCCGTTGGTTTTCAGGCTGCCGGCATCAGCGCCGGCCTCAAGCGTTCGGGGCGGCCGGACCTAGCGCTCCTCTACTCTGAAGCGCCGCTGGTGTGGGCTTTCACGGGCACCACGAACGTGGTGCAGGCGCCGTGCGTTACGCGTAACCGCCAGCTTTACGCTGGTGGGACGCCCGTGCACGCCGTTGTTGTTAACAGCGGTAACGCTAACTGCGCGAACGGCGCGGCTGGCGCGCGCGATAACGATGCTTACGCGGCGGCCATGGCCGAGGCGCTGGGCGTGAGCCCGGCGGAGGTCCTCACTGCCAGCACCGGCATCATCGGCCGGCCCATGCCGATGGAGGGGCTGCTGACGGGCTTGCCGCGCGCGCAGGCTGAGCTCGGGTTTGAGGCTAACGCTTTCGCCCGCGCGATCCTCACCACGGACCTGGTGCCTAAGACGGCGGAAGCGGAGTTGCCGGGCGGCGCGCGGGTGGTGGGCGTGACGAAGGGCTCGGGCATGATCCACCCGAACATGGCCACCATGCTGGCGTTCGTCATGACGGACGCCACAGTGGATCAGGCCGCGCTTCGGGCGTTGTGGCCTGAGGTCGTTGGCGCGTCCTTCAACCAGTTGACGGTAGACGGCGACACCAGCACGAACGACATGGCCATCGTTTTCTCCACGGGCAGGGTGGCGTGCGAAGTGAGCGACCTGCAGCGCGCGCTGACTGAGGTGTGCGTGAGCTTAGCGAAGCAGATAGCTAGGGACGGGGAGGGCGCCACTAAGCTCATGACCGTGCGCGTGACGGGCGCAGCCTCGCCTGAGGAGGCGCGCGCCGCCGCTAAGACGGTGGCGGGCAGCTCGCTGGTCAAGACGGCGGTGCACGGCGCCGACCCGAACTGGGGCCGCATCTTAGCGGCGGCGGGTCGCTCGGGCGTGGCTAGTGACCCTGCGCGGGTGCGGGTGGCGGCGCAAGGTTTCGACCTTTACGTGGGCGAGCCGCTGCCGTTCGATGAGGCGGAGGTCTCAGCAGCTTTGAAGGCCGACGACGTGATCCTGGAAGTCGACCTGGCGGTGGGTTCCGCTACCGGCGAGGCGTGGGGTTGCGACCTGTCGGCGGAGTACGTGCGCATAAACGCCGATTACACGACCTAAGCACCCGCTCGGCATTTAGGATCGGCCGCTGCGGCCCGGCTGCTAATCTCAGGTCACCAACATTTGGTCGTTAAAGTTCAGCCGCTCAGCCGGCGCCCTAAGGGCAGCCCGCGCTGAGCGGCTGTTTTGTGTGGTGCGCGCCTAGCGGTGCGCGCCTAGCGGCGGCGCCGGTTGGCGATGTGGATGGCGCGGCCGTGAGCGTGCTCGGCGGCTTCCATGACGCCTTCAGAGATGGTGGGGTGCGGGTGCTGCGTGAGGGCGATGTCTTCGAGGGTGGCGCCCATCTCGATGGCCAGCGCGGCTTCCGAAACGATGTCGCCAGCGTTCGGCCCCACCATGTGGAAGCCGAGCAGCAGGTCGGTCTCGGCGTCGCCGATGAGCTTGATCATGCCGGTGTCGACGCCGAGGGTGGAGGCGCGGCCGGATGCGATGAGCGGGAACTTACCGATGCGCAGTTCGAAGCCGGCCTCTTTGGCTTCGGCTTCGGTCATGCCGACGCTGGCCAGTTCCGGGGTGGTGTAGATAACGGAGGGCACAACCGTGTCGTACGCGGTGGGCTTGCCGGCGGCGTGCTCGGCGGCCACTAGCCCTTCCTTCATGGCCTTGTGGGCGAGGAGCGGCGCGCGCGCCACGTCGCCGATGGCGTAGATGTTGGGCACGGTGGTCTGCATGTGGTCGTTGACGACCTTCACGAAGCCGCGCTCGTCGACGTCGACCCCTGCCTTGTCCAGCCCGAGGTTCTTG
>JBBAFX010000046.1:0-12162 GCA_041655195.1 Trueperaceae bacterium | reverse complement strand
GATCGCGTCGCACGGCGTGTCGTTCGTGACCAACTTCCTGGCTTCGGGCGAGTACCGCAAGATAAACGCCCGCCAGGTCATGGGGCGGCCTTACAGCCGTGTGATCGTGCTGCACGTGACCATCGTGCTCGGTGGCTTCTTGGTCATGTCCTTGGGGCAATCGCTGGCCGTGCTGGTGCTATTCGTTCTAGTGAAGATAATTGCCGACGTTCTGGCGCTGCGGCGCGAGCAGCGGCAGGCAGCCAACCCGGCCCCGGCCACCGCCGTGGCAGAGACGGTGAGTACCTAACCGACCATCCCTGGTGATGAGCCTGCTGGGTGCGCTAGCAACGCACCCAGCAGGTTGGGATCGGGAGGTGGACGTCTACAGAAACTTGGCGAGGGTCACCCAGGCCGGCTCCACATCGAAGCCGATTCTACGGATGGCCTTGAGCATGGGAGCGTTCGCGCCCGCCCCGCCGCCGTTCACCTCCGCGTAGCCGCGCTCCTTCGCCCATGTGGATGTGTGGGCGAGCAGAGTCGTTCCTACACCTTGGCCGCGGTACTCACGCCTCACGCCCGTGAGGCCGCTGCCAGCCACGGCCGGGAAGCGCGGTTGGCTGGTTAAGCTGGCCAGCCCCACGTACGCGCCGTCGTGCACGGCCACCACGTAGCTATCCAGCAAGGTCTTAGGGTGATGGGGCGCGGGATGCCGTTTCGGGATTATGGGTTCGCAGTGCGGGGCGTCGTCCTCCAGTTCCGATTGCAGCGCCGCTAGCTTGGCGTCGCGGTAGGGGTCGGAAGCCAGCTCCGCGTAAGTGCATAGCACGATGCCCCGCCGCGCCAAGGCGTCCTCGTAGCCACCGAACTCCGTGGGCACGAACTCAGCCAGATCCAGGCTGGCGCCCCAGGAGCGGAACTGCTCCTCGTAGGCGCGCTCGGATAGGTAAGCGGCCGCCGGCATGAAGTCCTCGCGTACGCAGGTCCACACGCTCGTAGGTTCGCGGTCGGCCAGCTGTTCCAGTGCCGCGTCGAACAGGGCCGTGTCTACCCCCGTGCCCACGCGGTCTTCGCGCACGAAGAACCAGGCCCAGAACTTGCCAGGCGGGTTATCGCCGGGGCGTTCACCGAACTGGCCAGTGGCGATGACCTCGCCATCCTCAACGGCGCTTAGCACACGGTGAAAGCCCCGCTCCGCGGCTCTGGCGTGCGAATCCCGCAACTCCTCCTCAGTGAGGTGGTGGTGCGGCTCGTTCTGTGAGTTGTAGATCTTAGTTACTTCAGGGTAGTCCTCCGCGTGCAGCGGACGGATCTGGTATTTCAAGGTAGGAAGCTCCTTCTACGTTAGTCGCTTGGTTGCCTCTACGGACAGGAAAGACTGCGACGGTGGCAATCATAGGGTCACTCCCCTTTTTCTCTTGAGATGCCTTACCTTAGGCCGGATTGCTGGTCTAGTGTCAAGGGCAGGCCTAAACGACCGTGACACGTATCTACGCAGCGCACTTTGTTTGCCATTTGGGCGTGCTACCTTGTTCATATGAGCACCGCGCAGCTTCCCACGGAAGCGCTGGGTTTGGAGTTGCTCGGCGTCACGGCCCCTGAGCAGCGGCAAGCTATTGAAGCGCTCCTGAACGGGCTTCACGCCTCGGGCTGGCACCGAGTAACCGGAGCGCTAGGCGTGTCTGACCAACAGCTAGCTGAGGTGGTCGGCATCAGCGTCTCCACCCTCACGCGCAGGAAGCGCGAAGGCAGCTTCACGCCAGAGGAGAGCGAGCGCCTCCTGCGAATCGCTGGTCTGGCCGCAAAGGCGGTTACCGTCTTCACGTCCCCAGCGCGGGTTAGGTCGTGGTTCGCCACACCGAACCACCAACTGGCCGGCGAAACACCACTCTGGTACGCGCGTACCTCGATTGGAGCGGCGGAAGTCGACCGAGTGCTCGAGCGCATCCTGGATGGCGCTCCCGCGTGATCACCGCCTGGCGCCTGGTGAGCCAGGCGCGGGCTTCGGGCGCGTTCGACGGCGAAGGCAGTTTCCGGTACGGCAACCGTTGGAACCACCCAGGTACGCGCATTGTTTACCTCGCCGCCACCACCAGCCTCGCTGCACTCGAACTCCTCGTCCATGCGGGCTCGCCCGATCACCTAACGCCATACCAAGCTTTCCGCACGACCTTTCCAGAGGACCTCGTGACCGACCTGGTCTCACGCCCCGCAGACTGGCGACTCAGCCCAGCCCCCAACAGCACCAAGGCCGCCGGCTCGAACTGGGCGGCTTCAGGAGTAAGCGCCGTGCTGCGCGTGCCCAGCGTGATCGTGCCGTGGGAGTCTAACTACGTAGTGGCCGTTGATCACCCGGACTTCTCCAGGATTGAGATTCACGAGCCGTTACCGTTCCTGTTCGACAGGCGTTTAGAGCCATAGCCACCACTTGACAGCCGACTGTTGGGCACTGCTATGGTGCTCCTCCCCGGGACTCGTTCCCGGGGAGCCTGAGGCTGGGTGAACTGACGGAACGGCGTCGGTGGACCGCCGCGGAACTGCTAAAGGACTGAAAATCCTGTTCGCCTTTGAAGCGACTAAACGACTCAAAACGGAAGCCGGAAGGCGTAAAGGTGCAGGCCGAAGACCGCAGACCGTACTCAACTAGAAGGTTCTCCACGGCCACCGTTCGCTGAGCCGCGGTAAGCCCAGCCCAGGTTCTATCTGTTCGGGTTCTATCTGTACAGGTTCCATCCGTTCGTCGTTCAAGCTCTGGAGGCCAGCATGTACCAGTCGTTCGAAACATCCCAGAAGCCGGTCAGCATGACCATCACGGTCAACGAGGCTCTGCGTCTCAAGAACGAGATTTCGAGCCTGCTGAACGGCGTTCAGACCATAGCCAGGCAAACCGGAATGCTCGGCAGGCAATCGAGACTCGTCTACGGCGACCTGGTCGAAGATGGTCTCGCGGTCGAGAACCAGAACGGCATCAGGTTCGAAGAGTACAAGGACAGGTACTTCGCCCTCCTGAACTACAGCAACGAGATAAACACCGAGATCTCCAAGTTCAACGCCGCGAACAACATCGGGTTCTTGGTCCGCCAACGCAGCAACCTGCTCGACGTGGAGGCGCTACTCAACCAGGCCGCCACCGAAAGCAAGGCATACGAGCGTAGCAGGAGCAACTACGTCGAAGGCGTGGGACGCGTAGAGATCCAGACGAGCTTCGCGCCGTTCGTTCCCGATTCCCAGTACGTGGCTGAGGCGCGGGCGGCGCGTGACGGCATCCGCGAGATCGATAACGAAATAGCCCGCCTCAACAGCGGGACTATCTCGCTAACGTTCAGCTTCAAGGATGTCGACGACATCAAGGCGTTCTTCAGGCTTTGACCCGCCGCTAACTAACCGCTGGGGCGCCTACTCCGGTATCTCCCCCGGCCGGTAGTTAGGCAGCCTGCCCGCCGGAATTATCGTCAGGAACGCTATGCCCGCCAGCGCCAGCAGGCCCGCCTTCAGGGCCCAGAGCCGCGCCTCGGTGTTCACCCGCAGCGCCTCAGCCTTCTGGTCGGGCGTGGCGTCGGTGGCCAGGATGACTTCCGCCAGGTGATCGTCGCTCACGAAAGTGATGCTGTCTAAGTTCACCTGCGCCTGCAGCTCCGGCGTGAGGATCGGGTTGGTGGCCAGGTTGCGCATGACCGTGGTGCTAAGCAGGGTCACCAGCAGCGCCCCGGCCACCGCGGTGCCCACCGCAGCCGCCAAGTTCTGGGTTGTGCCGCGCAGCGAACCCACGTCGCCAGCCAGCTCCTTGGGAGCGGAGGTGACGAGCACGTTGAACACAAGCGTCACCAGCGAGCCCTGGCCGATGCCGAACGCCACCAGGCCGAAGAGCACCGGCACCGAACTCCAGTCGTTACGCACCACAATGACGAGCCACAGGAGGGCCACGGTGCAGATGGCGAACCCGAAGCGCCCGATCTGCCGCGGCGTGAAGCGGTCGTAGAACCGCACCACCAGCAGCGCGGCGAAGAAGACGGTGAGGTTAAAGGGCAGCATGGCGATAGTGGTGTCGAACGGGCTGCGCCCCTGCACTATCTGGATCTACAGCGACACGGTGAAGTTGAGCGCAGCTTCCAGCGCCACCACCGAGAACATGGTGTAAACCGCAGCGCGCTCGGAAGGGCTGTCGAGGATCTGCAGCGGCAGCAAAGCCGTGCCGCCGGCGGCGGCGTGACGCCTCGTCCAGCTAATGAACGCCTGACCGAGGAAAACGCCCACCACGATCATGAGCGGCGCGGGCGAGAGGCCGAGCACACTGAACGGCGCCGTGGCGCGCGCCAGGCCCAAGCCCCAGCCGTTCAAGTTGTTGAACCCGAACGCTATGAGGATGATGCCAGTGGCGGCGAGCAGCACGCCCACCCAGTCGATACCCACGTCGGGGCGGCCCTTATCGGGCTTGAGTTTGAGGCTGAGCAGCAGCACCACGACCGAAACCACAATCAGCACACCGAAAGCGGGGCGCCAACCGATGGTGCTGCCGAGGATGCCGCCCACCAGGAACGCCAGCACGCCCGCCGCGGCCCGCGCCGAACCCAGCATGCCAACTGCGGTGGCTTGTTGCGTGCCCTTGTAGTTCTCGGCGATGAGAGCCACCAGCGCGGGCACAATGACCGCCGCCGCCGCGCCGGCCAGCGCCTGAGCCGAGATCATCATGGTGGCGGTGGCGCTGAAGGTCATCAGTACCTGCGACAACCCGAACATGGCCACGGCCGCTCGGAACACCTGTAGCGCCCCGTACCTCTGCACCAGCTTGGCGCCCAGCATGACGAAACCGGCCACGATCATGGAGTACGCCACCACGCCGGTAGCTACGGTGGTTGGCGGCACACCAAAGGTTTCCACCATGGGACCCATGGCCACCGGCAACGACGCCACGTTGTAGGACATGATCATCTGCCCCAACGCGATGGCGAACATTGCCGTCCATGGTTGTCTCTCTTCGTTGGGGACTACTTGAGCGGACGTGGTCATCGTTTCTCCCTAAGGGCCGTGCAACGAGTCAACGAACTGGTTTGGAGAGAAGGAGGTCGAGGCCGAGCCTCTGCGACAGGTAACGGGTAGCGAGTTGGCCCCATGACCGCCAGGTCGTGTGCGCTTACGTCCAGCGAGCACTGCCGCGTGTAGAGCTCGAGCGCCTCGAGCGGTTCGCAGTACACGCGGCCGAAGCTGTGCAGCAACCACACGATGCTGCGGTTACGGAAGTTGGTCTCGGACGCGGAGTCGTAAACCTCCTGATTCACGCGTAGCTCGCGGCCCGCGAAGCGCGATAGCCCTTCGAGGATGAAGCTCCAGCGTTCCTCTAACGTGCTGCCGGGCGCCAGGCTGGTGCTGGCTATGGCGCCGGCGTTGACCATGGGGTTGGTGAGGCCCTCCGCGTGGCGCTCTATGCCGGCCAAGGAGTTGAAACCCAGGCCCGTGGCGTTCATGCCGATCTTGGCCCTAACGGCGCGGGGCCCGAGCCGATCACACACGAGGGCGAACAGGAACGGCTTGGAGACGCTCATGATGGTGAACTCGGTGGTGGTCTCGCCGGTCTCATAAAAGTTGCCGGTGGTGTCGACCATGCTGACGCCGAAGTAGCGCGGGCATCTGCGCTAACGCCGGGTAGACCTGCGACACTTGCCCCTCGGTGTCGTTGGCGAACATAGCGTGGGCCTCGGCCACGTATTGAGAGACCTGCTGGCTGGGAGGCAGCTGGCCCGTCGAGACGTAAGTGTCCTCCCAATCGACCAGCCGACGGTTATGGTCCATAACGAAGAACGCGCCCCTTTCGGAGCGCTGATACCTTCAATATACCCACGTATGCAGAATCCGTCAAGACCATGCAGCGTCGTTGCTGTGGGCGCTCACTTCATGCCGCTACGGCCGGGGTGAGGTACCCTCGCCAGCTCCTCGAACACGCCCGTCAGCACCTCGATGGACCTCAGGTACTCGGCCAGTTCCAGGCGTTCGTCGGGCGCGTGATCGAGGTTCGAGTCGCCCGGGCCGTACGCCAGCATGGGCACGCTCCACACGGGCGCCACAACGTTCATGTCGGACGTGCCGCTCTTAAGCACGGGCTCCGGCCGGCCGCCAGTGGCCCTGATCGCCACCCGGAAGGCGCGGGCCAGCTCCGTGATGGGCGCCGCGCGGTGAGCGTCGAGACCGTCCGTGAACTCGAGGTCAGCGCCGGGCAGCACAGCGGCCAGAGCTCGGCGCGTTTGCGTGGCCGTGAAGCGGAGCGGGAGGCGCAAGCTGATTAGCGCCTGGCAGGTCTCCTCCAGCCCGTCGTGGCGGGTTTCCATGCGCAACAAGCTGAGCTGTACGCGGTCGAACAGCCCTAAGTCTGCTTCGTTCTGAGCGTCGACCCACGCCCGAACAGCGTTGAAGGCGTCCACGGCCAGCTCCGCCGCGCTGGGTTCCTCCCGCGAGGAGTGGGCGCTGGGTCGCCTCGTGTGCACGGTGACACCGAGGCGGCCCTTGTAACCGAGCGTGTAGCGCTGCCAGCCGCTAGGCTCACCGACGATGAGTAGGTCGGGCGCGGGGTAGTTCTCCACCGCGAACCTAGCGCCCCGACTGGTGGACGCCTCCTCTTCTACTGCGCCGATGAACGTGAACGTCAGTGCGTCCCACACGCGCTCTTCGCTGCGGAGGGCAGCTACCAGCGCAGTGCAGAGGGCTCCCTTGGCGTCCACGGCACCGCGGCCGTGCAGCACGCCGTTCTCCACACGCACGGGTATCCGGCCCGGCACCGTGTCCATGTGACCCAGGAACGTGACCCTGAGCGGACCGTTCCCCCACATGGCCACGGCGTTACCGGCGGCGTCCACGAACGCGCGCCTCGCGCTGCGGCTAGCGGCGTCCACCAGGAGCTGGGCCACCTGGCGCTCCTCACCGGAGAGGCTCGGCGTAGCCACCGTCCGTTGGAGTAGGTCGATCGCGCTAGCGTCGTCCCATGTTGATGGCGGCGCGGACGGCGTGAGGCCACTCATTCGTCTGACCGCGCGCCCAACTCGCTCGCTACGATCTCCACGGCCGCGTCGACTTCCGCTGCGGTGACCACGAGCGGTGGCAGGAAGCGGATGACGGTAGCGCCGGCGGCCACGGTCAGCAGTCCTCGCGACCGCAGGTTCGCGATCACCGGACCCACACGCTCCTTGAGCTCGAGCCCGACCATCAGCCCCCGGCCACGCACCGCCCGCACTCGCGAGCTGCCTATGCCGGTCAGGCCGGTCATGAGCCTCTCGCCCATGGTCCGGGCGTTAGCGAGGAGGTCGCGCTCGCCGATCTCTCTAAGCACCGCGAGGGCGGCGGCACACGCCAGCGGGTTCCCGCCGAAGGTGGAGCCGTGCCCTCCTCGCGGCATGCTACGCGCCACCTGGTCGATCATGAGAGTAGCGCCGATAGGCACACCGCCCGCCAAACCCTTGGCCAGCGTGACGATGTCGGGCACCACGCCGTAGCCATGCGCGGCCAGGAACGTGCCCGTGCGACCAACGCCACACTGCACCTCGTCGAACACGAGGAGCGCGCCGTGATTAGCGGTCAGCTTGCGGGCGCGCTCAAGGTACTGACGCGGTGCCGGATGCACCCCGCCCTCGCCCTGAACTGGCTCCAGCACCACCGCAGCTACGGAGCCGTCCACGGCTCGCTCAAGAGCTTCCACGTCGCCGAAGGTCACGAACTCGACCTCGGTCGGCAAGGGCTCGAACGGCTGCCGGTAACCGGCTTCCCACGTGAGGGCCAGTGCGCCCAGCGTGCGACCGGCGAACCCGCGCTTGGCGGCCACCACCTTGGTCCGGCCGGTGGCGGCGCGCGCCCACTTGAGCGCGGCCTCGTTGGCCTCGCTGCCTGAGTTGCTGAAGAAAACGCGTGAGAGCGGCTCGCCAGCCAAGGCCGTGAGCCGCTCGAGCAGCTCGGTCCGCACGTCGTTGCCCTGGCTTTGCGGGCACACGATCAGCCGCTGGGCTTGCGCCGCCACCGCTGCTGCCAGGCGCGGGTTGGCGTGACCCAGGCTGGCTACTCCTATGCCGGTCATGAAGTCTAGGTATTCGCGGCCGTCGGCGTCGTACAGGAGCGTGCCGGCGCCGCGCACGAACGCCGTGGCCTGGTTGAAGAGGGTGGGGGCGTGCCGCGCCTCGCGCTCGAGCACAGCGGCCGTGGCGGCGCCCAACCCGGCCTCGCCCAACCCAGACGCAACCCGGAGCGTGCTAGCCGCCTGTGCACTAGTGGCCTTCACGCCACGACCGTGCCTTCGCCAGCCAGCGCGCGGCGCACAGGGCTCCCTAGGCGCGCGTCACCCAGCACCACGCGCTGAACGCCGCCATTCACGGCGTCGACTGCGCCCATGACCTTCTTGAGCATGCGGCCTTGAGCGAACCCGAGAGCTTCTTCGGGTTGATCGGCCGTCACGCTGGTAACGAGACTGCTCTCGTCGTCCACCGAGCGCAGTAGTCCGGGCACGTTCGAGAGGAGCACGAGGGCGCGTGCCCGCAGCGCTACGGCTACGGCGGCTGCGGCCCGGTCGCCGTCCACGTTCATGGCCACGCCCTCGTAGCTGATGGCCGGGGGTGTGATGACGGGCATGTAGCCGGCCGCCAGAAGGCTCTCCAGCAGGGGTGCGTTCACGCGCTCAACCGTGCCCGTATGGTCGCCGCGCAGAATCATCACGCGGCCGTTCTCCACGGACCTAACGGTCGGCTTCAGGCGCCCCTCCAGGAGCCGGCCGTCAACGCCGCACAAGCCCAGCGCGTTCACGCCGCTGACCTGCAGCTTCTCGACCAAACCCTTGTTGACCTTGCCGCAATAGACCATCTCGAACACTTCGAGCGTGGCGCGGTCGGTGTAGCGGCTCGTGTGCCCGCCGGGGCTGGTGACGAAGCGCGGGGGCAGACCCAACTGTTCGGACACCCGGTTGGTCTCCGCGCTACCGCCATGCACCAGGACCACGCGTGGGTCCTCGCGCCATAACGCCGCTAGGTCAGCCACGACCGCGTCCAGGTCTATACCTTCCGAACCGCCGACCTTTACCACCAGCGGGCCGCTCATGGGTGCAGTCCCGTGAAGCCGAGGCCCGCAGCCTCCGGGTAACCAAGCGCCACGTTCAGGGCCTGCAGCGCGTGCCCCGCCGCGCCCTTAACCAGGTTGTCGAGTGCGGAGAGGATGACCAGGCGCCCAGTTCCCGTGTCGAGCGAGAAGCCCACGTCGCAGTAGTTGGAGCCGTCCAGTATGCGGGGGTCGGGCACGCGGTGAACGCCGCGGCGCGCCCGCACCAGGCGCACGAACGGCTCGTCGTCGTAGGCGGCCCGGTACGCGGCCAGCACGTCGCTCTCCTCCACGCCTGGGCGGACGAACGTGTGCGCCGTTGCCAGCACGCCACGTACGCGCTCGATGGCGGTGGCGCTCAGGTGCACGCGCGGCGCGCCGGGTAGCGCTTGCTCGATCTCGGCCTGGTGCCGGTGGCGGACAGGGGCGTAGGTGCGCACGGCGCCGGCGCGCTCCGGGTGGTGCGAGGCCAAGGAGACCTCCTTACCCGCTGCGCTACTGCCGATCTTGGCGTCCACGATTGCGTCACGCTCCGTGTTCAGCAGGTCCGCCCTGACCACTGGCGCCAGACCGAGGATGGCGGTGGTGGCTATGCAGCCGGCACCCGCGACGCGTGTGGCGCCGCGCAATGCGTCGCGGCTCAGCTCCGGGATGGCCGGCACGAAACGCCCTAGCAGTTCCGGTGAGGAGTGCGGTTCGGCATGAAAACGGGCGTAAGCGTCGGCCGAGGCAAGACGGAAGTCCTCGGAGAGGTCCACGAGCACGCGCTGCGCGAACGGCTGCCACTGGCCAATGGAGCGCGCTAACCCGCCGTGGGGCATGGCGGACACGAGCACGTCCACCGGCTCAAGGTCGTCAGGTTTCGTGAAGCGCAGGTCCGTGACGTTGCGCAGGTTCGGATGCACGATGTGCACCGGGTAGCCTGCGTGCTCGCGGCTGCTGACCTGCGCCACGCGTAAGTGCGGGTGACCGAGCGCCAGCCTGAGGAACTCGCCCCCAACGTATCCGGAGGCGCCAAGGATGCTCACGGTTACCGGGGTGTGGGGCGCCAACCCCAGCCGGTCCGCAGTCATACCTGCCGCACCCAAGCCCGCCACGGTTCAGGCCACCAGCTCGAGCCGTGATGCGGTGTAGGCGGCGATGCGGCCAGGAATATCCACACCGGTGGTGGTGATCGAGTTACGGAACTCCATGGTGTGGTTCACTTCGACCACCAGGGGGCCCCGCGCGGACTCCACCACGTCCACGGCCAGAATGCCCCCGCTCACCGCTTCGGCCGCGGCTAGCCCCAGGTGCACGAGTTCGTCGGTCAGTGGGCAGTTGGTGGCTACAGCGCCACGGGCAGTGTTGGTTATCCAGTGCTCCGAGGTGCGGTAAATACCGCAGATGACGTCGCTGCCGACCACGAACAGTCGGATGTCGCGGCCGGGCTTCTCCACGTACTCCTGTAGGTAATGCACCTTGTGCTCGGGTCCGCCCAGGACCTCCTTGTATTCGAGGAGCGCTTCCAGCTCCGCAGCGTCGCGCGCTTGCGCCACCATGCGGCCCCAGCTGCCGATGATGGGCTTGAGAACCACGGGGTAACCCAGCCCGGCAGCTGCTTCCAGCGCGGCTTGCCTATCCACCGCCACGGCCGTGCGCGGGGTGGGCACGCCGTAACGAACCAGCGCCGCGCTGGTGGCGAGCTTATCGCCGCACACCGCCACCACCTCGGGGCGGTTGAGGACAACGCTGCCCGCGGCCTGGTACGCGTGCGCAAGGCTCTGGCCGCGCCACTGCGAGGTGCAGCGTTGCAGCACCACGGGCGGCAGGTCTCCCCTACCCAGCTCGAGGCTCACCTGTGAGGCGTGGATGACCTGATGCGGCACCCCGAGGCGCTCGAACGCGGCCATCAGCAGCCGCTCCTCCTCGCGCAACCGGTCGTAAACCAGCGCGACGCCGGCGGCGGTCACTCGCCCCAGTCCTCCGCCTCTTCCGGAGCGAGCTCGAAGCGCAGCGGGTCTAGGCCCACGACCTCCACCTCCGCTCCCTCGTCCGTTACGAGCAACTCGCCCAGCATCAGATCGGCGGGGTTCACGTCCAGGCGTCCGAACTCGGTCTCAACTGTCTGCATGGCTAACTCCTTCTTAGGGGCTCGTTCGCGGCATAGCTCCGCCCGAGAGGCGTTAGCGGCCTCTCCCGGTCCACGCTGCTGTCGAGGACCAAACGGGGAAAACCTTCGAAACGAAAGTGACTCTACTCAGCCGACCGCAGCCGGCGGGTGAACGAGGGGCAGCTTAGGACGCCCGAAAGCGAGTTGTCAAGCGTGCGTTTGAGTCGCTATCTACGGGCCTATCTACGTTTACTAGGTAACGTAAGCACACGACCTTGGCATCGAGTGTGAATCGTTCGACGCTAAGGTCGAACGCTAGCGAGATGCATCCTAGACCTTCGTTTCGTAAGTGGGGAGTTCAGCCATGAGGGCGCGCCGCCCTCACAACGGAAAGAACACCGGCACCAGCAACACAACCACAACAGTGAGTAACACCTGCAACAACGCGCCCACGCGCGGCACGTCGCTGAACTTGTACCGCCCTGGCCCCAGCACCAGCGTGGTCACGGGAGACGCTAATGGGTTGATGAACGTGCACGAGGCGCCCAGCGCCACCGTAACCAGGAGCGGCACTGGCGACACCCCGAGCGAGAGCGCTGCCTGCACCGCCACCGGCGCCATGAGCACGGCGGAGGTAGTGTTGGTGAGGAACTGGGTGACCAGCACCGTCAGCAGGAACACGCCCGTGATCAAGGCGATTGGGCCCGCCTCACCGAGCAATGCCGTTATGGCGTTCGCCATCATCTCCACCCCGCCGGTCTCGGTCAGGGCCGTGGCCAGCGGCAGCATGCCCGCTATGAGTATCACCGTGGGCCACTGCACGCTCTGGTAAGCCGACTCGGCGCTAATGCAGCGCGTAGCCACCAGCGCCAGCACGGCCACGAGCACCACCATGACTAGCGGCAACGAGGTCAGCGACATGACGGCCAGCATGGCCAACACGATGAACGCCGCCACCGGCGCGCGGCGCGCGTTCGGCGCGGGCGGGTCACCCTCGCTGGCCTCGCTCAGCATGACGGCGTCGTTGCGTT
>JBBAFX010000045.1:0-12193 GCA_041655195.1 Trueperaceae bacterium | reverse complement strand
ATACGTGGACGACGGCACCACCGCCAACGGCTGGGGCTCCTCGCGCTTCGACGACGAGGCCGCGCCCACCGAGCGCACCGTGCTCATCAACAAGGGCGTGCTGGAGAGCTACATGGTGGACCGCTGGGGCGCCCTCAAGACGGGCTACCGTCCCACCGGCTCCGGCCGGCGCCAGGACTACACGTACGCGCCCACCTCGCGCATGCGCAACACCTTCGTCACCGCCGGCGACACGCCCAAGGAGAAGCTGTTCGAGGGCATCGAGCTGGGCCTGTACGCCAAAACGCTCGGCGGCGGTCAGGTGCGGCCCGGCTCGGGCGAGTACAACTTCGCCGTGCGCGAGGGCTACATGATCCGTAACGGCGAGGTGGCCGAGCCCGTGCGCGGCGCCATGCTGCTGGGCAAGGGCCCGGACTCCATCAAGAAGATCGTGGCCGTATCAGACGACGAGGCCAACGAACCGGGCATGTGCGGCTCCATGTCGGGCTCGCTGCCCGTGGAGGTCGGTCAGCCGCACCTGCTGGTGAGCGACATAGTGGTCGGGGGCGAGGCGTGAGCCGGCCCCATGCAGTGCTGACGCGGCCGGCTAGGACCGCGCGCGAGGGAGGCGAGGCGTGAAAGTAACCGAAGCCAAGAGCTGGCTGCTGGCCGAGGCCGCCAAGCGCGGCGTAGACCTCGAGGTGCTGGCCACGAACCAGAGCAAGCTGACCATCCAGGCGCAGAACGGCGCCATGTCCGACGTGAACATGGCCTCCAGCGGCGGCATCGGCCTGCGGGTCGTGACAGGCGGGCGTGTGGGTTACGCCTACAGCGAGGAACTGACCGAGGACGCGCTCAACTGGACGCTCGACGAGGCCATCGGCAACGCCGAGCTGCAGGAGCAGGGCCAGGCCACACTGCCGGCCGGCGGCGCGCTGGGGCGCCACGAACTCGTGGACGAAGGCCTCTCGGCCTCACTTCAGGAGAAGAAGGACACCGCCATCAAGGTCGAGCGCCAGCTGGCGCAGGACAAGCGCGTGCAGGCCGTGCAGTACGCGGGTTACGCCGAGCGCCGCTCCGAGGTCGAGATCGGCTCCACGAAGGGCGTCGACGGCGCCTACCGCGTGGGCTACGCGTCGCTCTTCTCGGCGCTGGTCATGCGCGAAGGCGACAGCGTGAAGCAAGGCTACGAGGGCGAAGCCAAGCGCGAGTTCCACCAGCTGGACCCGGGCCGCACCGCGCAGGACGCGCTCCGCAAGATCGGCCGTCACCTGGGCGCCAAGCCGCTCACCACGGGCCGGCGCCGCGCCATCTTCGAACCCGACGTGGTGGCCACGCTGCTCATGCTCTTCACGTACGCCGCGTCCGGTAAGACCCTGGCGGAGGGGCGCAGCCGGCTAGCGGACAAGCTGGGGCAGAAGATCGCTTCTGACCTGGTGACCATAGTCGACGACCCCACCCTGCCGGACGGTCTCGGCAGCCGGCCGTTCGACGCCGAGGGCAGCCCCGCGCAGCGCCTCGTCATCCTGGAAGAGGGCGTACTGCGCTCGTTCATCCATAACTCCGACACCGCCGCCCGTACACAGCAGGCCAACACGGGCCACGCGGCGCGTAGCTACAAGGGCACGCTCGACGTGGCCACCAGCAACCTGCTCCTGCTGCCGGGTAGCGGCGTGACCCGCAAGGACGGCCTGCTGGTGACCGACCTCATGGGCGTGCACGCGGGCGCCAACCCCATCACCGGCGACGTCAGCGTGCAAGCCATGGGCCTCGAGCTGATCGGCGGCGAGGAGCACCCGGTGGACGACTTCGCTATCTCGTTCAACCTCTTCAACCTGCTCGAGCGGGTGGAGGAGGTAGGCAACGACGCGGAGTGGATAGAGGGCTGGAGCGGCGTCTCGAAGGTGCCGAGCCTGGCCGTGGCCGACGTGAGCTTCGCTGGGGCCTAGCTAGTCTCGTCCTCGGCCGAGGGCTTCTCGGCTGGGGCCTTGAGCTTCTCGTCCTGAACCTGTTCTCGCTCGGCTCCGGCCGTCGCTTCGGTGGCGGCCGGAGCTTCGGTCTGGGTCGGCGCTGAGGCGGCGGGCGCTGAGGCGTTGGGCGCTGAGCGCGCCACCACCTCCAACTCCATCTCGCGTTCCATGGCCTCGAAACGAGGCAACCGCTTGAGTGACAGCACGGTGAGCACGCCCAGGATGACGCCAGCGGCGCCGAAGCCCACCGCGAAACTGGTGGCAGCCACCAGCAGGCCGGCCAGGGCGGGCACGAACGTCTCGACCAGGTGGCTGGCCGAGAGCCTCAAGCCCAGAGCCATGCCGCGCTGCCGCACCGGCACGTGCGTGGCGACCGCCACGATGCTGAGAGGGAAGCCTATGCCCGTGCCGAACCCCACCACCACGGCCAGGATCACGAACGCGGTCACCGACTCGGCCACGGCCAACAGGCCGATGCCCAGAGCCACCGCGGCCATGGTGATGATGAGCGTGCGCCCCGTACCCCCAAGCAGCCGCACCACCTGCGGCATGACCAGGCGGATTAGCACGGCGGTGAGCGAACCGATGCTCACGAGGGTGCCGATGAGGGTGGCGGACATACCGAGCTGCTCGAGCATGACCGGCAGGAACGCCTCGCGCACGGTGAGAGCCAGGAAGATGCCCGCGCTGGCGAACACGGCCATCTGGAACCCGACGTTGCCGACGATGCTCTTGAAGGCCTTGCCCGAGCCGACCACGTCGGTGGAGCCGTCGACCCGCACGCTGCCGATGCGGCGGTACAGGAGGTAGGCGAGGAGAGCGCCGGCGGCCAATATGCAGAAGATGACCACGAACACCACGTCGAAACCGGAGGCGTCGAGGATGGCGCCGAAGAGGACGGGGCCCACCATGCGGCCGCCGGCCAGCCAAGTGGAGTAGGCGCCGTAGTTGGCTTGGTGGCTGCGGCCGTTATCGACGGCGGCGGTGAGGGACTGCGCGGAGAGCGACACGAACAGCACGAAGGCGCCCACGATCACGCGCGACGCCACCAGCGACACCACACCGGGCGCCACGATCAGCACGCCGGGCGCCAGGCACATGCCGATCATGCCGATCAGCAACCACTTGCCCGGCCCGCCGCGGTCGACGATGCGCCCCGCCTGCAGCGCCAGCAGCACGGGGAAGATGCCCGGGAGCGCTATCAGGAAGCCCAGCCACTGCGGTCCCAGCCCCAGGCTGACGGCGTACAGCGGCACCATCACCTGCATCATGCTGGACGAGGTGGTCATGAGGGCCGAGGTCATGCACTGGAGTAGGAAGGGTTGGATGCGCCTCACGTTGTACTCGCTAGGCTAACGCCTGGCCCCCGGGTTAAGTCTCGCGTTAGAAATCTAACAGTAGAGTTAAGTGACTCACGCCACCGAAGCCGTTTCACGGTAGTTCTCGAAGGGGGGCAAGGGATGACGCAGCACGAACCTGACACAGCGCTGCCGCAGGACGCGGCCGGCCTGCAGCTCGCTGACGCCATCCTGCGCGTGCCCGCCGCGGCGCTGGTAACGGAGCGCCCGGAGGAGTTCCTCGAGTACGTGGCCGACGCACTTGAGGAGCTTCTGACGGCGCGGGTCGAGATCAGCTGGGCCGACGTAGACCTGCAGCCGCCCGTGCCGGCCATGCCTCACCACGTGCGCCTGGCGGTCAAGCAACAGGACGTGCCCTACGCCACCCTCGACCTGCTCAGCGCTTACGAGCTCGACCCGAACGCGCTGTTCGCGCTGGAGCACCTGGCCGAGGACCTCACCTTGCACGTGGACGCCCTGACCATGCGCCGCATGCGCAAGGTGCTGCGCGAGCTGCGCGCCGCCATGGCGTCCAGCTCGGGGCTAGACGCCGTAACCCACGCCGCCGTAGAGGTCGCCGTGCGGCACATGGACGCCGAAGCCGCCATCTTGCTCCTCAGCATGAACGGTGAGCTGAAGCCCCTGGCCGCCCAGGGCGAGTGGAGCGATGACCCCACGGCCGTGGCGCAGGTCACGAGCGTGGCGCGCCTGGGTTTGGAGGCGCTGGCGCCCATGGCGCACGCCGACTCGTTCATCACCGTGCCGGTAGCCACGGGCCGGCCGGCGCGGCTGGTGCTGGTCCTCAAGTTCTCGCCCCTCAGGCAGACGCATAGCCTCACCTTCCCTGTCCTGGCCGAGATGGCTAGTGTGGCGGCGCCGTTCCTCGACGCCCGCTGGCGCGACCGCATATTGACGGAACTACTCGAACTGAACCGGGCCACGGAGGAGACGAGCACCACCGAGATCTACGAACGCGCGCTGCGCACGGCCCTCAAGCTCGTGCCCGGCGCGGACAGCGGCACGCTCCTCACCCGCTCGGACCCAGAGGAGCCGTTCCTGTACCAAGCCGCCATAGGCTTCGACCTAGAGAAGCTCTCGCGTCAGCCGGTGACGGAGGAGGCGGCGCGTGCGTGGTACGGCCCGGACGACGCCGGCTGGAGCCACGGCCTACCGCGCGTACTGAGCCGTTCCGACACCGACATCGACCACCTGGGCACCTCGATCAGCCCGGTGGAGAGCGCTGAGCACAAACAGTACGACCAGATAAAGGCCACCCTGTGCCTGCCGGTGCTGCGCGACGGCAAGGTGATGGCCGTGCTGAACCTAGACAACCTGAGCGAGGTTGGCGAGTTTGGCGTCGATTCCGAGCAGTTCTCCTACCTGTTCGGGGCGCCGCTGGCCAGCCTGCTGCACCGCCAGAACACGCGCGACCTGCTGCGCAAGGCGGCCATGACCGACGAGCTGACGGGCTTGGCTAACCGGCGCGCCTTCAACGCGGCGCTGTCGCGCGAGATCCTGCGCGCCCACCGCACCGGACTAGGCCCCAGCGTGCTGCACATGGACCTGAAGTCGTTCAAGGCCATCAACGACGCTTACGGCCACACGGTAGGTGACCGCGTACTCATGGGCGTGGCCGACGCCATACGCGCCAACGTTCGCACCATCGACGTAGCCGCGCGCTACGGCGGCGACGAGTTCATGGGCCTCCTCATCGACACCCCACAAGAGCACGCTGAGAAGGTGGCGGACCGCATCCGCCAAGCCGTTGCCACCATCGACGTGGGGCTGGGCCCCACCCGCATCGACATTGGGGTGGCCAGCTACCAGGCCGACGGCGATGAGGGCGCGCAGCTCATCCGCGTAGCCGACGAACGCATGTACGCCGCTAAGCAGGCTGAGGACTAACCGGCTCCTCGTCGAGCTTCACCAGCACCACCCCCGCCAGGATCAGGGTCCCGCCCACCAGTTGCATGGCCGTGGGCATCTCGCCTAGGAGCAGCATGGCCCACACCACGGCCAGGAGCACTTCGGAGAGGCCCACGAACGACGCCAGTTTGGAGCCCAGCCGCCGGCTGGCTTGGATGCCCGTGGCGTACGAGAGCGCGGCGGCCACCAGGCCGAGCGCGGCCACGTCGACCCACCACGGCACCATGCGGCCGCCCAGCTCCACAGCCTGGGTGTTCCAGTGCAGGGGCGCCAGGCCGGTCACGCCCGCCAGCGCCAGCACCACCGCGCCAACCAGCAGGCCGGTGGAGGCCAGCGTCAGGCCGGGCAGGCCGTCTGACGTCTCGGCGGAGATGAGGAAGTAGGAGGCCAGCCCCACGCCCGCCAACAACGCCCAGAGGGCGCCCACCGGGTCCACGCCTTGCGCGCCGAACACGTCCAGCACCAGTACCAGACCAAGGATGGAGAGCACAGCCCCAACGATGGTGAGGGGCCGCGGCCTCTCGCCCCGCTTGAGCCAGAGCCACACGACCACCATGACGATGCCCAGGTACTCGATGAGCAGCGCCACGGCCACGGGCAGGGTGCGGATGGAGAGGAAGAACGCTAGCTGCACCACGGCTACGGACACGAAGCCGAACATGAGGATGCGTTTCCAGCCCGCGCGCAGGGTGTGCCAGCGGCCGCGCAGCGCCAGCAACCCGAACGGCAGGAGGACGGCGGCGCCGATAGTCACGCGCCAGGTGACGGCGGCGTTGGCTGTCCAACCCGCGCTGAGGAGCCCCTTGGCGAGCGGTCCGGAGGCGCCGAACGAAGCGGCGGCGACTAGGGCGAAGAGCAGCCCGACGATGAACGTGCTGTTCACAGGTGGCGTGCGCATTCAGTCCTTTGCGCCTCCCTGGTGCTGGGCCCAGGCCGCCAGCAGCGCGCGTTCGCGCTCCGGCGCCAGGCCGATCTTCGGCTCCGGATCGCCGCGCTGCGCTTGCCACTCGAGCGTGGCCCGCACGGTGTCGGCAACGCTGCGGATGGTGAGCCCGTTAGCGTGAGCGCGGGAGGCGTCGATGCGGAAGAGGTTGTTGAGGGGGTCGGGCAGCCAGAAGGGCAGATCGGCGAAGGGTTGTACGTCTTGCGCCAAGAGGAACTCGTCCCCCACCCACACGATCTGGGCACCGGAGGCGCTCACCTGGGCAGCGGCCGAGAGCAGAGCCTGCATGTCGAACGCGTCCGCCGCGCTGGCGGCGTTATAGGTGCCGGTGAGGCCGGCTTCCAGCCCGCGGGTCATCCACTCCGCTAGGTCGCGAACGTCTATCCACTGCAGCGGCAGGCGCGGTCCGTGCGGCGCCAGCACGTGGCCGCCGCGGTTGACCCGCACCGGCCAGTAGGTGAAGCGGTCGGTCGGGTCGTCGGGCCCCACCACAAGTGTGGGTCTCAGCACCAGGGCGCGCTCCGCTGGGTAGACGGCCGCCAGCTCCTCCTCGCACAGCACCTTCAGGCCGCCGTAAGTGGCGCCCGTGACGTCTTCGGTGGTGGGGTCCTCGAGCCGGCTGAGCTCCCCGTCCTCGTTCACGTACGGCTGGCTGGTGTCGGCGTAGACGCTGATGGTTGAGATGAACAGGTAGCGGTCCACGTTCGGCTCTAGCAGCCTGGCGGCCTCGCGCACCTGGCGGGGCACGTAGGCGCTGGTGTCGATGATAGCGTCGAAGGCGCGGCCCGCCAGCTTGTGCAGGTCGGTGTTGCGGTCGCCGGTCACCGTCTCTACGCCCTCGGGGCCGGGCCGCGAGCCGCGGTTGAAGAGCGTGACCTCGTGACCGCGCGCTATGGCGTCCGCCACGAAGTGCTTGCCAATGAACTGGGTGCCGCCGATAACGAGTAGCTTCACTTGTGCTCCTTGTTGTTCTCCTGCCGGCTAATCGCGGCAGACGATCACGCCGGACCGCGCTTCGTGCCCCGCGTACTCCCACATGTCCACAACCGCGCCGCCTTTCATGAGGTAGATGACGTCGCCCGAGTTGTTCCAAACGCCCTGCCCGGGGTTGCTGATCCGCAGCTCGCCTGCGGGCTGCACGCCGGCGGGGAGGCGGAAGATGGAGCGCGACCCCTCGTCGAACAGGTAGTAACCGCGCGTGTCGTACGGCTCCGTCAGCATGACCGACACCCACTCCCCCACGTCGTTAGGGGTGGTGGGGTTGAGCAGGCCGCAGTGCAGGCGGATGGGCGGTTCGTCGTCGGCGCTCCCGTCGGCCGTGACCGCGTCGTTCTCGGCTGCAGCCGAGCCTGGCTGGGCGCCGGCCGCGTCTTGCTCGGCACCGGCCGCGCCCTGTCCAGCTCCTGCCGTGTCCTGCCCGGCGCCGGCCGTGTCTTGCTCGGCGCCGGCTGCGCTACCGAAGTCCGTCGCCCAGATGCCGCGTTCTGCGGCTTCCGCCTGCCTGGCCGCGGCCCGGTACAAGTCGGCGTAGGTGACGTTGGGTGCGATGGTGAGTGTGCGCGCCCAGCCAGCCTCGATCATGGCCAGGTTCACCTGACTCACGCGCATGCCGGCGTGCTCCCAGGCGCCGTTGGCGTCGGGCACGTAAACGTAGGCCAGTAGCCGGCCGTAGATATCCTCCAGCCCCAGATCGAGTTCCAACCAGATGAGCAGGCCCGGCCCGAGCAGCCGCTCCAGGTGCGCCTGCGCTTCTCGGCCTCCCGGCTCGCCGGAACCGATCTCTGGAGTATCAATGCCTATGAGCCGCACCGTGCGGGGGCCGATGTTGGACTCCACCACCAACGTGTCGCCGTCCACTATCCGTGCCAGCGGCACGGGGCCGTAAAGCTGCGAGACCGGCGTGACGGGGGCGTCGGGCGGCAGCTCGGCACCTTCGGATCCAGGCTGCGCCATGGCCGGCGTAAGCGCGATCAACACGGCGCACGAAACGAGGACCAGCAACTGGGCCACACGCCGGAACACCCGCCCGCCACTCCCCCGGAGAACGCTAATCACCATTGCGCCTATGCGCCCTCGAGCCCGCACGCTCGCAGGACCGCGGTCAGCTCGGCCCGGATCGCGTCGTCGACCTGCGCGCCGGGGTGCCGCACGTGCGCGGAGGCTATGGCGCCCCGCCGGCGGTACACCTCCTTGCGGATGGCCAAGCCTATGCCGGGCTGGAACTCGTAACGCAGCAGGGGGCTAGCGCCGTAGAACACGCGCTGGGCCTCTTCCACGTTGCCAGCGAACCAGGCGCCCACTATCTGCACCAGTAGCTCCGGGTACGAGAGGCCGGTCATTATGCCGTCGGCACCGCGCATGAGCTCCTCGAGCAGGAAGGAACCGCCGAGTCCGCCGACGATGCCGATGTTGGAACCCAGCGCGCGCAGGCGGCTGACCTTCGGCAGGCTAGGGGTCTCCTCCAGCTTGATGACGACCACGCTGGAGAACGCTTCGTGCATGTCGGCCACCAGCTCGGCGTTCAGGCTGATGCCGGTAACGGCGGGGTAATCGTGCAGGATGAGCGGCGCGCCCAGCGCCTCATGATGGCGCTGGTAGAAGGTGCGGATCACCGCGTCGCTCTGAACGGGTGGCGGGGCCACCATGAGCCCAGCAGCGCCCAGCTGGAGCATGCGGCGGCCACGCGCCACCGCCATCTCGGTCCCAGCCCCGCCCGCGCCGGCAAACACCGGCACCCGCCCGGCTGCGGCCGAGACCGTGGTGGTTAGAACCGCGTCGCGCTCGTCCTCGGTTAGCTTCTGCGCTTCACCGAGCACGCCCAGCACCACGAAACCGTCCACACCTAAGCCGATCAGGAAGTCGGTGAGGCGCTCCAGGCTGGGCAGGTCGAGGGCGCCCGAGTCCGTGAAAGGGGTGGGCATTATGGTGTGCACGCCGCCGAAGCGGCCAGCGGGGCTCGTGGGGTACGTCATGAGGTTCAGTCTCTCACGCCCCACCTAGCGGGGCTGGGCATAAGCCCACCTTGCGTACTCTCCCGCCGGGTTCAGTACCCGACCACCTGCCCGTCCTTGCGGTGATCGGAACCGCCGACGTACCCACCGTCCTCCATACGCACTATCAGCTGCGCGCCCCCGAACGGCACGCTGCTGGTGGCCACGGTCACCTCGTGACCCAGTTCGCGCAGCGCCGCTACGGTCTTCTCGGGCACGCCGGGCTCTACCGACACGCCGAGGCCGCCGGTCACCTGCCAGCGCGGGGCGTCGCTGGCCGCCTGCGGGTTCTGACCCCACACCAATAAGCGCAGCGCCATCTGCAGGTGCCCCTGGGGTTGCATGTCGCCGCCCATTACGCCGTAACTGGCGTACGGCTGCCCGCCCCGCATGAGGAAGGCCGGGATGATCGTGTGGAACGGCCGCTTGCCTCCCGCCACCAGGTTCGGGTGGCTGGGCGTGAGCACGAAGCCGCAGCCGCGGTTCTGCATGGCGATGCCGGTGCCGGGAATAACCACGCCCGAACCGAACCCCATGTAGTTCGACTGGATGAGCGACACCATGCGCCCGTCCCCGTCCGCGGCGGTGAGGTACACGGTGCCGCGCTCGCGAGGCAGGCCATGTTTCGGGTCGCGCGCCTCAGCGAAGCTGATCAGTTTGGCGCGCTTCGTGAGGTAGTCGGCGCTGAGCATATCCTCCACGCTCACCAGCATGGCGCCGGGGTCCGCCACGAACCGGTAAGCGTCCGCGAACGCCAGCTTCATGGCCTCGATCTGCAGGTGCATGGCCTCCGGGCCTTCGGGGTCCATGCTGCTCAGGTCGAACTCGCGCAGCATGCCGAGCGCCATTAGCGCCGCTATGCCCTGACCGTTGGGCGGGATCTCGTGCAGGTCGGCCTCACCGCAACCCACCGAAATGGTGCCGACCCAGTCGGCGCTGTGGTTGGCGAGGTCCTCTTCGGTCAACAGGCCACCTTCGCGCTCGGCCGCGGCGGCCATCTTGGTGGCCAGAGCGCCGCGGTAGAACGCCTCTCCTTTGGTGTTGGCTATGGCCTGCAGCGTAGTGGCCTGTTCGGGGGACCGGAACAGCTCGCCCGCCCGCGGCGCGCGCCCGGCAGGCAGGAAGTGCCGCGCGAACTCCTCGCGTTGGCCGTGCAGTTCCGCCGAGCGCGCCCAGCCTTCGGCGGTGCGCGGCGTGACGTGGAAGCCCTCCTCGGCGTGCTTGACGGCAGGCTCGAACAGCTGCGCGAAGGGCAGGTGCCCGTAGTTGCGGGACAGCTCAACCCAGCCGGACACGGCGCCCGGAACGGTCACCGGGTCCCAGCCGAACCGGGGCACTTGCTCCATGCCCGCGAACCGTTCGGGGGTGAGAGCAGCGGGCGAGCGGCCGCTGGCGTTGAGCCCGTGCAGCTCGGTGCCGTCCCAGACTATGGCGAAAAGGTCGGAGCCTATGCCCGTGCCGGTGGGCTCCACCACCGCCAGGCTGATGGCGGCCGCCAGAGCTGCGTCCACGGCGTTACCGCCCTTGCGCAGCATCTGCAGGCCCGCCTCCGCGGCTAGGGGTTGCGAGGTGGCCACCATGTTGCGACCGAACACGAGCGGGCGGGTGGAAGGGTAAGGCATGGCGGGATCGAGGGTGCTCATGGGCGCCTCCTGGCTCTCTTAGGTCGTCGTGGGGATACCGATCGCTTAGCCAGAATCATACGGAGTGCCTGACATTGCGGGGCGCGCAAGCGCTGCTATACTCCGCTCACCCGCCCGGCTGTCCAGGCGGGGGTCCCACGTCTAGTGAAAGGCTACCCCTTAGTGCGCAGGATCCGCTGAACAACGAAGGCCGAACAACGGGTCTAAGTTCCTCTCCTCACCAGGAGGTCAGCGTGAGTCTGCGACTGCAGGCCGTAACGAAGCGTTACGGCGGTAACACCATCTTCGAAAACCTGAGTCTCGTATTGGGTCACGGCGAGACGATGGCGCTAATAGGCGCCAACGGCAGCGGCAAGAGCACCTTGCTGAGGCTGATAGCCGGGCTGGAGCAGCCCGATACCGGCAGCGTGCACGTTAGTGGCGCCGTGTCGTTCCTGGAGCAGCACCCAACGGCGAGCGCGGCCACTGCCCTGGAGCAGGTGACTCCAGCCGAGCTGAAGGCGGCTCGAGCCGAGTTGACCAAGGCAGAAGCCGCTTTGGAGGATCCCACGGAGGCGAACCTGGCACGCTTCGCTGACGCGGAGGAGCGCTTCCGAACCCTGGACGGTTACGAGTTCGAGGCCCGCGCAGCGGCGGCCTTAACGGGCCTGGGCGTGGACCCAGACCGGCCCGTCTTGAACCTATCGGGCGGGCAGCAGCGCCGGGTTCTGCTTGCACGCCAGCTACTTGCGCCGGGCGACGTGCTCCTGCTGGACGAGCCCACCAACCACCTCGACACGGCGGGGCTGGAGTGGCTGGAAGAGTGGGTGCGCCGGAGCCCCGCCACCGTGCTGCTCGTGTCGCACGACCGCGCGTTCCTGGACGCCACCGTGAGCAGCGTGGCCGAGCTCGAACGCGGCCAACTGACGGTGTGGCCCGGCACCTACACGGAAGCCATGGAGCTGAAGGCCGTGGCTCAGGCCGCGCAACTACGCCAACATGAGGCGCAGTCGCGCCAGAAGCAGCAACTGGAACTCGAGGCAGCCAGGCTGGGTTCCGTGGGCCGCAGCGCCGGGAAGTTCAATCACCGCCGCGCCGGCAACCAGGCCCTCATCCTCGCCAAAGCGAAGGCCGAGAACGTTTCGCGCACCATGGCCCGCCGCGCGAAGGCGCTGGAGAAGCGCATAGAGCAGATGGAGGTAACGCCGGCCCCGTACGAGGAGAACGGCCTGGCCGCGATACCCCTACCGGACGTACCCAGCGGCCCCGGCGACGTGTTGCGGTTCGAGGACGTAACGGTGGAACGCGGCGGCCACGTGCTGGTTGCCGGCCTGAACCTGCTGCTGCGCCGCGGAGAGAAGCTGGCGCTACTCGGACCGAACGGCAGCGGCAAGAGCAGCCTCATAGCCGCGGCGCTGGGCAACCT
>JBBAFX010000044.1:0-12514 GCA_041655195.1 Trueperaceae bacterium | reverse complement strand
TCGGCCAGGATCTCGGTCACGGCCACGGGGTGAATGATGTACGGCTCCCCGCTGCGCCGCTTCATGCCGCGGTGCGCTTGCTCCGCGAAGGCGTAACCCTCCGCCACTACAGCCGCGTCTTCAGGCGATAGGTAAGCGGTGGCAGCCTTCAGGCTGTGGGGGATGGTCATGACCATCAGGCTGGTAAGCATACCACCCTGCATGACCCGTTTATTGCGTGGGGGCCGACGCTGGCGGGGTGCGGCGCTAGAGCCTCAGCGCCGCCAGGACGGCCCTGGTGAAGTAACCGCTACAGGTACCCGGTCATCCGCGCAACGGGCGCGGAACCGAACTCCATGGGCTGCGAGCAGCACTTGGGGCGTCCGGAGCGCAGGTACTCCTCGGGATCTACTTTCTCGGTCCGGCCGCAGTGGGGGCAATGCACTACGTGGGGCATGTATCGCGCCGTCGACTGGTGAACGCGGTGAACTCGTTTAGAAATCTCGTCAACACTCATGGCGGGCCTCCCTGCTTGGCAGGATTGCGCCCATGGCCGTGAGAGGTCTGTGGGGCAGATTAGAAATTGGGGGGCGTTAGGGGCGTCGAGGCTGTCACGTGGTATCTGAGGGCTTCGGTGGTATCGCTGCGGTTCTCGTGACTGGGTACAGAATGGTTCCGCGGGTCCCTCTCATAAATCCGCTCGGGGCGGCGTTGCCTACTGCCGCGCCCGCCGAAGCAGCAGCACCAACCCGAGCCCCGCGAACACGATGTTCCCCAGCCACGCTCCCAGCCACACGGGCATCTGCCCGGACTGCGCGAACATCTGCCCGAACGTGTAGAACAGGTACCACACGAGGGTCACCACCAGGCTCATTCCGAACGCCACCCCGCGCGTGCGGGCGTACTTGAGGCTCAGTGGCACCGCCACCAGCAGCAGCGCCAAGTTCGTGAACGGCTCCGCGATCTTGCGGTGGAACAGCACGCGCGTCTGGCGGCGGTCGTCGGCCGACATGCTCTCGCGCTGGCTGTCGGTGTAGAGCGTGGTTATAGAGCGCGCGTCCTCGAAGCCGCCCTGGCCGTACCGCGTGACGAGTTCCTCCATGTCCGTGGAGGTGGTGATGGTCAGCGTGTCGTTCGGGTCGGCTGGCACGTTCCTGAGGCGCACGAGGCGTCCCAGCACGGCCGCGGCGTCTTCCCCAGCGGCGTCCAGCGCGGCTAGGTCCAGGGCGTCTATCCGGTAACCGGTCAGCACCAGGTCCACGCCTTCGAAGTGGGCGCGGTCGGCGCGCAGGATGGTCAGCACATCGCCGTCCCAGCGCTCTATACGCACCTCGCGCATGACCTGGCCGCGTTCCTCGGCGCGCACGAAGTACAGGGTGAAGTCGTCCACCGGCAGCGCCTGCCGCGTGAGCCTGAACAGACCGGTCTGCCCGGCCGTTAGCTCCCAGTAGAGCTTGGTGGTCTGCGTGTTGGTGTAGGGGATGACGAACTGGTTTATGGCTAGCACGATGAGCGTGGCGGCCAGGCCGAGGCCCACGAAGGCGCTGGTGGTGCGCCGCAGGGGCACGCCGCCGGCCTGCAACGCGGTGAGTTCGTTATCGGTGGCCAGCCGGCCGAACGCCAGCAGCACGGCCAGCACGAGGGCTATGGGGAAGGTCTGCACCATGGCCTGCGGTAACTGCATGGCTAACCAACCGAGGAGCGGCAGCACGGGCGTGCCCACGATCCACTGCATGCGCGGGATGGTGACGCTGACGACCGCCAGCGAGGCGTAGAGCAGTAGGCCGAAGAGCAGTGGCGGTAGGCTCTCGCGCAGCAGGTAACGGTCGATTATGCGGAAGGGCTTCCTCATCGGTCGCCGGGCATGATAACCGCCACGCTCATGAGGGGCGCCTGTTACTCATGCGGTCCGGGCTCGCGCGGCGGCCTGCGCTCGAGGTCTATACCTATGCCCGCGCCCCAGGCGCCGCGGTCGTTCATGACGCTGAGGGTCAGCGACCCGCAGCAGGTGATGAAGGTGGCGTCCAGCCCGTAACCGCTCCACCACGGCCACAGTCCGTGTAGCACCGTGGGCGCGAAGTCGAACGCCAGGTACGGCCGCAGCTCCATGGTGTCGAACGTCAGGGGCACGGCCGCGCTGAGTTCTAGCGCTGTGAGGCCCTCGGAGCCGGGCGCCAGCGAGTAGTTGGTCATGACCCCCAGTTGCAGCGTGCCGTGCGGCACGTTCGGCGCCTCGGCCTGTGGGTTCAGCACGGGCCAACCGCCGCGCTCGGCGGTCAGCTCTACTTGTACGTACGGGTTGCGGCCCACGGGGGTGATTACCCCGGCCACTTCCGTGACCGCCCCGAGCGTCACCTTCCAGGGCTCCACGGCGTAACTGACGGAGCCGTCGAAGGTGAGGCGCTTGAGGCCCGGCAGTGTGGTGGTGATGAACGGGTCGTATTGCGCCTGCACGCCGAAGGCGCCGCTCCACACGCCGCGCTCGGTGGTGAGGATCTCCCCCGCTATGCGGAAACTGCCGGTCAGGCGCTGCAGTGGTGTGAGGCGGTCAACGAACGTGCCGAACGGCGACGCCGCGTTAGTGAAGCGCGCGTCGTACGCCAGCGACAGGGTGATGGGCCCGTTCACGTAACGCCAGGTCGGCGCCAGCCGCACGCCCCACTGCACCGCCGGGCCGGCGGTGGTTACCTGCGTGCCGGACGTGACCGGATAGTACGTCGCTTCGGCACCGGAGACGAGCGTGAAGGTGCTCACCCGGGTGGCGCGCCACGTGGTGGTGGCCGTGCCAGCGGCGCCCAGGCGGGGTCCCATGGCTTGCGGCTCGGCCACGTTGGCTGCCTGCGTTACGGCCGTCACGGCCGTGAACACGCGGCCGGTAAGGGTGGTGCGCAGCCCCGAGTTAGCGCCGAAAAGCGGTAACGCCTGGGTGGCGGTGAGCTGCACTTTTCCCTCGTGCAGGGCCTGGCGGGCAGGCGCCGCACCGCTGTGCACGCTGAAGCCGAGGTCCAGCCACGGCGCCAGCTTCTTGTTCACGGCCACGTCCACGTACGCCTGGCCGGCTTCAAGACCCGCCACGGCGTTCACTTGGCTCACGCCCTGGTGCTCGGGCTGTTCGGCCTGCACCTCAAAAAGCACAACGGGCCCGGCCGCGTGATCGGCGTCTAAGCCCGTGCCGCCAAGTACTAGGTTCACGTTGGGGGCGGCCGGTATGCCCACGATGCGGATGTCCAAGCCTGCCCCGCCCCGTTGCACGCCGCCCGAGTGGAACGCCACCTTCACGGGCAGCTCCACGGCGGCCAGCGTGGTGTCACTGACTACGATCTCCTCGCGCAGGGGCACGGTTAGGCGCCCTACGCGCAGCGATCCGCCACTGAGGCGCACTTCGAGGTCGGTTAGGTTCACTAGCGCCACGTCGCCCATAACTTCGTAGGGCGCCGCTTCGAGTCCGATGCAGGTGGTCAGCCCTGCGCCCTCGACCCTTAGCGCGTTGCCTTCCAGCACCGCCAGGTCGCCGCGTAGGGCCAAGGCGCTGCCCTCTAGTTTCAGGCGGGTCATGGACATCTGCCCGGTGAGCAGGTCCACGTGAAGGTCGCCGGCTGAGCCGGCCATGTCGGGGCCCACCACTCTTGCGTTCGCCAGCGTGAGGCCGGTGGCGCTGGCGCGCAGCAGGTCGCCTGTCATGCGCCATTCGGCCATGTACAGCGTGGGCGAGGGCGCTTCTAGTTTGATGTCGCCGCGCAGGTCGTTTACGCGTACGCTTTCGGCTATGACCGTCCACTCGCCGCCCACGGCGGTTACGCACACGCCGCCGTAGAACTCGGCGGCGTCCTCTTCGCTGAGCGAGCGGAACTGCGAGTAGTAGACGGCGAGGAAGTCTGGGAGGGTCACGGAGGCCGTGTTTGGCCCCACCGAGCACTGCGCCGCTGCTGTGGCGGCGAGCGCCAGGACGAGCAGGACGACGACAACGTGCCGGGATCTCACCGGTACATCATGACCCGCGGCCCGTGTTCAGGACGTGAAGGAATGCTGGGCGGCCGTGGCTGGGCTGCGGGTTCTTGCTTATTGCCCACCCGCTTGCGGCCGGGGAGTGGGAGGTAGTGGTAGGTACCTCCTCAGAACCCTAGGGTTTTTGGCGTTCTTAGTTCGCGTTTAGTGCGGAACGCAAACTATGGAGCCGAAAATCCTGAGGGTTCCGCGAAGGACACTGTGCTCGGCCCCGCTAGCGACACTGCGCACGGTTCGGCATGGACAGTTCAACGTGAACGCCTTAGAGCAGCCCCTCGAAGCGCGCCAGCAGCTCGGGCCTCACCTCGGTGGCGGCGTCGTACGCGGGCTGACCGTCGCGCAACACCATGCGCAGCTCCAACTGCCCGCCGGATTCAGGCGAGGTCATGGTGAACAGCGAGTCCTGGAACGAGTACTGCCCAACCAGCAGCACGTCGCCGGTCACGGCGTCCAGGTAAAGCTGATCCGCCTGGAAGGCCGGGCCCGATGCCACCACGCCGCCGGAGAACACCGCCACCTGCCGGTTGGCGTAATAGACGAGCGAACCAGCGTTTATGGTCAGGCCGTCGCGCACGAGCGAGATGCCGCCGTCAGCGTTCAGAACCCCCGCCTCCAGATCCAGGCGTAAGGACTCCGCGCTCACCAGTCCGAAATCGCCATTCACCTGAGCCCCGGCTGCCTGCACGAACACGCCGGCCAGGTACTCGATGTACCCAGCGCGCAGCTGCACGCCCGTGGTCTGGTCGGTGATCACTCCACCATCTGGCAAGCTGGTTACGCCTGTAGCGATATCGAACTCCTGCCGGCCCGTAGGCGTGACCGTGAGCGAAGCGAACGGCTCGGCACCGAACGCAGCGGGCAATGTAAGTAACAGCGCCAGCACGGCAGTCAGGACGCGCTCACCGAGCTGGCGTGTAAGCGCGATTGGGAACATGGGCCGAGTGTACCGACGCCCTAATGAGAATTGGGCACACGTCGTTACTCCAGGCTTAACAGTGACCGAAAGCACCGTTCTAGCGTTACTTCTCACCCGGTCAGTTCGGCCCGAGCGATAGCACGAAGCCCTGATCGAACGGCCGCCCAGCCAGGATCCTCGCACCGGCCTCCAGCGGCGTGCTCATGACCAACTCCACCGTCTCGTTAACGCTCAAGTACTTACCCAGCGTCTGGTAGATGGTGCCGAACGACATGAGCCGACCCAACGGCGTCTCCGCCCGGAACGTGAGGCTAGTAGCGATCTTGCGCTGCGAACGGCGCCACTCCTCAGGCGTAACGCCCTCGTCCTGCACCTGCTGCAGCACCTCGCGGTAACGCTCCAGCACCTCGTCCGCCCGGTCCGGCGCGGCGCTCAAGTAACCCACGAACGCGCCCGCGCCCTCCTGCGCCTCATGGCTCAGCCACGCGTTATCCGTCAGGCCCTTATCCACCAGCTCCCAGTACAGCCGGCTACCGCTACCGTCGCCGACCACGTTAGCCACGATGCCGGCCGCGAACATGTCCGGCGTCTCAACCGGCACGCCCGGCGCGAAGAACGCGGTGTGCTGCCGGTTCAGGGCGGCGTCCGCAACCCTCTCGTAACCCGTCATAGGTTCAGGCGCCGGCTTGCCGCGGTTGACCTGGTAATCGCGCCAGCCCGCGGTGCGTTCACGGGCGCGCGCCACCATGGCGTCCCAGTCGTAATTACCGGCCAGCACCAAGTGAACGTTGCTGGGAGCGTAGCGTTCCTCGAAGTAAGCGCGCATGGCGTCCCGCTGCATGTTGCCCACCGTCTCGGGGCTGCCCAGCACGCTGTTACCCAGTGGATGACCGTTCCAGAAACGACCGTTACCAAGCTCGAAGAGCCGCTGCGCCGGGCGGTCCTGATACATGGCGATCTCTTCCAAGATCACCTTCTTCTCCATGTCGAAGTCTTCCTGGCGCAAGCTCGGCTCCATGAGCTCAGTCAGTAGATCCAGGAGTTTCTCCGCCCGGTCGGCAGGCACCGCACCGTAATAAACGGTGCGCTCCTCGCTGGTGAAAGCGTTGTAATCGGCGCCCAGCTCGTCGAAGGTGCGGTTGATGTCGTCGGCGCTCAAGCGCTCGTTGCCCTTGAACAGCATGTGCTCAAGGAAGTGCGACACGCCGGCCAGCTCCGGGCTCTCGTCGCGGGCACCGGCGTGCACCATGTACCCCACTGCGGCGCTAACCGCGCGCGGGTTGAACTCGCCGATGATCATCAGGCCGTTATCAAGGACCACGTGGTCGAAACGTAGCTCGCTACTCATGCTCTTCCCTCAGTGCCGGCGTCGGTGCCAGTTGCTGTGCCTGTTCCAGTGCCGACTTCAGTGGCGGTGGCGGTTGCAGCGGGCAACCCCAGGCCGCCCTCAGGCAGGCGCCCTAGCGTGACGATCGTTGGCGTCGGCACGGGGTTAGCCGCCAGGTACTCGTTGACTTGCTCAAGCGTGGCGGACTCGATTTTGTCGCTCACTTCGGCCAGCGTGCGGGCGCGTCCCAAGTAGTAGGCGTCCGTAGCCAAGCGCCCGGCAGTGGCGCCGCTCGATTCGCCGCGCATGACCACGGACGACAGCAGCCCCGTGCGCGACCGCTCCAGTTCCTCAGCGGTCACGCCCTCCGCCAGGCGGTCCAGTTCCGCCAGGAAAACCTGTAGCGTCTCGGCCGCGCGTTCGGTGGTGGTGCCGGCGTAACCGACGGTGAAACCCAGGCCGCGCAGGGCGCGCGTGCCGGCGCTGACCGAGTACACCAGACCGCGCTTCTCGCGGATCTCCGTGAACAGCCGCGCGCCCATGGAACCCGACAGCACATTGAGGGCCAACGTGTATAGGTACCCCTCGTCGGTGCCCACCTGCGCGCTGGGGTAAGCCAAGCCCACCTGCAGCTGCGTGGTCTCGGCGTCAACATGATGCAGGCCCTGCGGCGCCAGCTCGGGTGCCGGCACCGGTTGCGTGGCGCCGCGCCACGTGCCGAACGTCTCCTCTATGACCGGCAGGAGCTGCTCCCAGGTAGAGCCGCCCGCTAGGGCCAGGATGGCGCCGTCCGGTCCGACCCTGTCAGCAGCGTCGGCGCGCACGCCCGCCTCGGTCAGCGCCGCCAGACCTTCCGGCGTACCGAGCGAGGAGCGGCGGTGCGGGCTGGCTAGGAAGCGCGCTGTGAGCGCCTCGAACATCTTCTGCGTAGGGGCGTCCTCTAGCGACCGGAGCTCCTCCTGCGCCAGCTCCACGGCGGGAGCGAACTCGGGGCTCTCGAAGCGTGGGCGCTTGACCATGTCCGCCAAGAGCGGCAGAGCCCTGGCAGCGTCCGCGGCCAGGAAGCCAGCGCCCAGCGTGCTGGTTTCGCGCCCCGCGTTCCCGCCGCGGCGCACACCTAAGTCCTCGAAGGCGTCAGACAGGGCGCGCGAGTCGAGGTCACCAGCACCGCGCTGCAGCCACTCGTGCAGGACCGAGGCGGAACCCTCGTTCCCGATGGGATCGGTGACCGAACCGAAAGGCATGAGCAGCGTTACGCTGAGCGTAGGTAACCAAGGCATGGGCTCGTATAGAACGCGCAGTCCGTTCGGCAGTGTTACGTCGAACGGACTAGCGGTAGCGTTTCCGTCAGATGGCATGCCCGCGAGTATAAGCTCCCAGGTTACGCCGGAATGTGCGTTGCCCCCGAGGTCCCTATCAGGCTCCCCGCAGACTCCTCAGCGCACCCGTCAGGTCACCGCTGCCCACTAGGCTGGTGCCCACCAGCACCGCGTCAGCCAAGCCGTTCAGCTCGCGCAACTCGGCGGCGCTTCGGTAGCCGGACTCGGCCACCGCCAGCCCCTTGAAGCCGGCGGCGCGGGCCTGCGCAATGAGCGTGGGGGCGTTCGCTAGGTCGATCTTCAGGGTGGTCAGGTCGCGGTTGTTCACACCTAGCAGCGTGGCGCCGGCGCTCAACGCTATGGCTAACTCGGCCTCGTCATGCACCTCAACTAGTACGTCCAGCCCGAAGGCTGCGGCGTACTCGAGGTACGCCTGGGTGCGTTCCTGCAGCAGCGCCACGATCAGTAGCACGGCGCTGGCGCCGCCCGCCGCGGCCTCAACGATCTGGTCAGGGTGAACGGTGAACTCCTTGCGTAGTAGCGGGAGGCTCACGGAGTTCGCCACCTGTTGCAGGTGCTCGAGGGCGCCACCGAAGTGGCGTGGCTCGGTCAGCACGCTTAGGGCAGCGGCACCACCAGCCTCATACGCGCGGCCCGCTTGCACCGGGTCGACCTCGGCGATGGCACCCTGCGATGGGCTCGCGCGCTTGACCTCAGCGATCACGGCCAACCTGGTCGCTATCTGAGCCGCTTCTGCCTCATCTCGCGCCCGCTCTAAGGCGGCGCTGAAGGCGGGCCTCTGGGCCGCGGCCGCAAATGCCTCGGCCAGGGCCCGTTCGTTCTGGGCCAGTGCCGAGGCCGCGTAGTCCGCAGCCCGCTCCCGCCCAATGTTGCCCAAGACACCGGGGGCACCAGCCAACTCGGTAGAGGACAGCGGATTGGGTGTCAGTGCTCGCAGGTCGGCGACGGTTGGCGCACCGTCAGTAGTCATAGAAGCCCTTAAGGCCGCCCGCTTGACCCCACTCCACCTCAACGTTGGTGACCTCAGAGTGCGCGGTGCCGTTGTTCATGCGCACGAGCAGGACCTCGAGGTCGGGCTTGAAACCTTCCGCCACCACCTCCACCCTGCCGTCAGCGAGGTTCTCGACGGTGCCAGCCACCCCCAGGTCGGCGGCGTTACTCTTCACGAACGCCCGGTAACCAACGCCCTGCACGTCGCCCGAGACTAGGGCGGTGAACCGTAGACGTCCTTCGTTATTGGTAGCTTCGCTCATCGCCTGCCATGCTACTTCACGCATGAAAGCTGCCCCAAGAAAAGCGCGTTGCTGCCGGGATATTCTCATGCTCTCGTGGTAAGCTCGCCGCCACAGCAAGCGCGTAGGGAACGGGGTTCCTGCCGCCACCGCCGCCGCCCCCGAAAGGCCTCACTTCTAAGGACGCTCCAGGAACGGACCCTTCGCGAACCTAAATGTCTCGCCGAGTCCTACTAACCTCCGCCCTCATCGCCCTGCTCCTCGGGACCATATTCCTGGCGCCCGGCTTCCCACCCGTAAGGGAAGCACTCCTGAACCGTGCCCTACGGATTGCTGAGGACGCAGGCGTGAACGTGGCTTTCGACCGCTCTGGCGGCAACGCTTGGCGCCGGATCGAGCTGCTAGGCGTGACTGCCGAAGGGCTCGGCGCCGACGTGCAGATCGACCGCCTGGAGTTGGCGTACCACCTGCCGTCGCTACTCGGCGGCGAGCTGCCCCTGAGCGTCTCGGCCAGCGGCGTGACCGGCGCTGTGAACTTGACCGAGCTGGAATCGCTACTTGAGGACTCTGTTGCAGGCGGCGGGGGCGGTGGCGGTCTGCCCGTGCGAGTGGTGCTGCGCGAGGTGGACCTCGAGAACGTGGTGGTTAGTTCCGCCAACGCGCCGTTTGCTGTGCCCGACGCCACCCTCTCCGAACTAAGGGTCGTACCCGACCAGGGCGCACTGCTGCTGGGCGCGCGCGTCACCACCGAGCACGGGTCGGTTACGGCGGAGGGGCGCCTGGCGGTGCCCTCCTTCGACCTCACCGGCACCATCACACAGGGCGACGTCAGCGTGGCGCAGTTCTGGTGGGAGGGCGCTACTGGCGGCACGGTCAGCGGGCCCTTCTCGTGGCGGCGGGGGCAACTGAACGCCGACCTGCGTTTAGACGGTGGGCGGATAGACCAGTCTGGCATAGTCGTTACGGACATCAGCGGCACAGCCAGCATGCGTTACCCCGTCGTGACCGCGTCACTAACCGGCAGCGGCCTGGGTGGCCCGGTCACGGCTGACGGCACCGTCAACATTGCGGGGCTCAACTACCGCGCTAGCGGCACCGCGGCACCGCAACTAGCGGAGGCCGCCACGTGGCTCTCCGAGCTCGCCGGGCTGGAAGGCGCACCGGTAGAGGCCAGCGGGCAGGCCAACGTAACCGCCACGGTGGATGGCTGGGAGGCCCCCACCGTCCGCGCCAACGCTTCGGCGCAGGGCACGGTAGTGGGACTGCCGCTCGATGAACTAACGGGCACCCTGAACCTGACCGTGGACGGCCCCATGCGGGCCACCATGAACGCGCTCCTGGCAGGTGGCACCGTGGAGGCCAGCATCGGCCCAAGTGCTCTAGGCAACCGCCTCGAGGTGTTAGGCACGAACCTAGACCTCACGGGCCTAGAGGTCATGGGCTTCGCACCCGGCGGGGTGGTGCCGGAACTGCGCGGCCAGGTCGAGCTAGCAGGCACGCCTTCTGGAACAGTGGCCGCGCGCTGGACCGGTGAACTCGCCGGTTACTCGGGCGCCGTCGATCTAGATGGGCGCCTGGACGCCGACGGGCTCCAGGCGTTCTTCATGGCCGAGGCCATACCGCAGGGGCAGATCAGCCCTGTTGACCCCATCACCGCCACGGGCGCGGTAGTACTCGCCAACGAACACATCGACGCCGGCGTCTCTATCGCCGACCTGAGCGTGCCTGGACTGGACCGGCCGCTGCGCCTCGGGCTCACGGCGCAGGGGGCTCTATCCGAACTGCTACTCACGGCCACCGTCGAGAACGCCAACCCGGTACGGCTAGACGTGGCGTGGCTGCAGCCAGGGGGAGCCCTGGCGGCGAGCGACCCGGTCGACGTGAGGGGCAGCGCCACCGGCCGGCTAGCGGACGGCGCCATTACTGGCATCGTCGGGAGGTTCGGTCCGGTGGGCGTCAGCGGGCAGGTAGACCTCGCGCCGCTGGAAGCGCGGCTTGATATAGACGTTGCGCCGCTTACGGTACGGGTGGGGGCTGCGGCTGGCACTAGTAGCGGCACTCTTGCCAATGCTGTTACCGACACTGCTGCCGACACTGTCGCCGGGACCGCAGGTGAGTCAGAGCTAGCCAGCGCCGGAGAAGCAGTGAATGCAGAAGGGCAAGGTGGGCCGGACCAGCAAGCGGTTGATGTGGGCGACACGGCCGACGCCGGAGTAGTAGCGGAAGCGACCGGGGCAGGGCTCACAGACGAGCCCATCTCGCTGGCTAGCACTGCACCTATAGTATCCAGTACCTCCCCTGGCTCCTCCCCGGTTGAGGCCACTCTTGCCGCCACCTCCGGAGAGCTGCTTTATACGGACGGAGTCCTGCTGATCACCGCTCGTTCCACCGTGGAAGGCGCACGGGCTGGCACTGTCCGTTTCGGCTTAGAGGCTGTGGACACACGGTTCGAGCTTCGGACAGGTGGGGTCGCGTCCACGGACCGGGCTGTAGGCATGGCAGTTGACGCAGCCGCTACAGGAACCGGCAACGATGTTGAGGAAGGCGAAGACGCGAATCAACCGGAAGCCGACACAGCACAGGAACGCGATGTGGACTCAGCTGCCGTCACGGCGCCTGTAGCCGCCCCCGCGGCGCAGCCAACCACCACATTCTGGTCCTTCGATGCGCGCTCGGTGGACGGCACCGCCCGCTTCACCTACGACTCCTCCGGGGCTCCGTATAGCGTCACCCTCAACGACCTGCCGGTACTCGTCACTGCTGGGGGCCGGCCCGCGCTCGTCTCCGGCAGCCTCACGCCAGCGCCGGACGGCGAGCTGGACGTGGTGGCCGAAGTGGCGCCAGGCAGCAACATAGCGGGCCTGACCCTAGCGAACGGCGCCACGTTCGTGGGCGAACTCAGCGCGCCCCTTCAGCGCCTGGATTTGGAAGGCGCTGTGGGCGCCCTGCCCGTCACAGGCACGGTCGACTGGTCGCAGGCGCTCGTCATCGTCGATGCGGTCATCGAAGACCCTAACCAGCCAGACTCCGCACTGACCGTCAGGTACGTGCCGGCCAGCGAGTCCTGGGCTCTCGCCGGCGACTCGGCCCTGGCGCCACTCCTGAACGAGCTCGGGCTCAGTGGCGTGCAGGCCAACTATGCCGGTCAGCTCGCGTTCACGGCAGAGGCTGGGTACGAGGGCGAGGGCAACGTGCAGTTGACCGCGCCTGTGCCCGTTGGTCTTCACCTACTTGGCCAGGGTGAGCAACTGACGCTGCAACTAGCTGGCGAACTGGGCGGCGTGCCCTTAGAGGGCGAAGGCGCCATAACCGAGCCGCTGATACCGGCCCTGGTACGGGCGTTCAGCACGGACGCCATCGACGCACCGAGCCTGCTAGTCAACCTAGGGCCGCTCGAGAACATCACCGTGGACGTGCAGGGGCTACGTGGCGCGGGCGAGATCCAGGCGTACGGCCTGGGACCAGCCACATTGGGGCCAGTGCCGTGGTCGCTGCAGTTCGACTGGTCGGAAACGGCCGGCTTCGTTGAAGCATCGGACCAGGTCCTGGAGGTCGCGCTGCGGGATGGTCAGGTCCACGCGGCGGGTTCGCTAGCGGCGCCCGTCACGTACGGCGGCAACGCCTACGTACTTTCGGTCTGGCCGGGCCAGTTTGCGGGCGCCGCAGTGGCCGAAACCGCTCTCGAGACCCTGGTGGTCGGCGGCAACCTCACACC
>JBBAFX010000043.1:0-12923 GCA_041655195.1 Trueperaceae bacterium | reverse complement strand
CGAAGAGGCATTTCCCCCGAATGCGCACACCCCATCAAGACCACCAACAGCTCCCACGGCTCGAAGAGCTGAGGCACCTGTTCCAGCCCGTGGTGCCGCTCACGGGCACCGACGGCTGGTCCGAGGCGCTCGTCCGCTGGCAGCTCCAGGACGGCACCGTCCGCGGTCCGCTCGACATCCTGCCGTACTGGTTCACGCCCAAGCGGCTCGACGAGTTCACGCGCTTCTCGCTAGATCGCGCCGGCCGCGCCGCGGTGGCCAACCCCACCGCCCGCGTCTCCGTCAACCTCAGCCCCGCGCAGGTGCTGCTGCCCGGCACGCTCGCCACACTCGAGGGCATGCTGCCCTCGGTGCGCTGCCGCTTGCACATCGAACTCACCGAGCAGGTGTACGTCGACGGCGGGGCGCTGGCCGACAGGCTGCGCCTCCTGAAGGAACGCTGCGGGGTCGTGCTACTCGACGACGTCACCCCCACCGACCTGGCCACCCGCACCCGCTTCGACGCCCCGGTAGACGGCGTCAAGGTCGACCGCACCGTCATCCTCGCCCTGCTGGGCGTCAAAATCCCCACCGTCAGCCAGGAGGTGGCCCGCAGGTTCATCGGCGAAGTGACCCGCGATTTCGCTATCGTGGTGGCCGAAGGCATAGAAGATCCGAACGCATGTGAGGAGTTAGCGGCACTTGGCGTAAGCCACGTGCAAGGGTTCGGGATCGCAAGACCCGCACCCGAGCTGCGTTCGGAAGCGAGCGTGGCTGCGCTCACGCGCAGAACGGAAGGCCTGGCTTCAAGAGGACGCCTGTCTTCCGGAGGCATCGGCATGACCGCAGACGACAAGCCGACCGGCTGGTCGTCGCGCTAAGCGCTCCTCACACACGCCAGGCGAGCGCCGGCGTGGCCAGGAGTGCTCGCGTCATGTGGGTCAAAGAGAGGGCGGCTGCCTGACCGACCAGGCGGCCGAAAAAACCACCGGGCTCGGGGGGACCCGGACGAGGCACCGCAGCAGGGCACACGCTCCGCTGCGGTGCCTCGCTTGATGCCAGCGGCCCCGTCTTCCCCGTGTTACAACCTCCGGCCAGCCACCATCGCCTCGCACGGCCGCTTCCCGCCCAACTTTCCCGCGACGGGGCGGGAAACACGCCCCTGTACGCCCAAGAACCGCTCCCCTACGCTGACAGCGCCCCTAAATCCGCTGCGGGAAGGAGTCAAGTGCATCCGTGTCCACTCAAGGCCGAGTTCCAAGCCGGCCAAGCGCGCAGGAACGCGTAGGCCGGAACATCAAGGAGCTACCGACGTGATCCGTAACGAACGCTCGCTGAACGGACCTACCCGCACGGGGCGCATCGCCGCATTGCTACTTGCCATCACGCTTCTGCTGAGCCTAGGCGCGGCCGCGGCCAACAACGCCGTCGTCAGGATCGACGGCAACGTAGGCACCATCGCGCAGCGCGCAGCGCGCTCCACCCCAGCGGTGAGCGTGCGCGTAGCACGCACCGACTTCACCGCCGCGGCCAGCCGGCTCACCAGCAACGACAACTGCTCTGGCGGTCGCCAGTGCCAGGTCAGCTACCTGTTGAGCCCCTACTGACGTAACACCCGAACCGCGGCTAGCGGACGCTGTAACCGTTGGCGGCGGGACGCCCGTACTCAGGCGCTAACATGCGCCCGTACCGGCGTCAGAGCACAGCGAGGGTCGAGCCGTTCTCCCCCTGGCTCCCCCGCAGGCGAGGGCCCCGGCGCGATGACACCGGGGCCCAGCCCCGTGGGAGGGATATCGGCGTGTTCCGTGTGCTCGTAGCGGACGACCGCGCCATAGTGCGCACCGGTCTGGAGTCGCTTATCGCTTCGCTTGAAGGTATGGAGGTGGTCGGCACCGCCAGCACCAGCGCTCAGTGTGTGCGCCTCGCGGAGCAGTTGCACCCCGACGTGGCCGTGGTCGGCTTCGGCGCCACCGCGTACGAGAGCGTCGACACCGCCCGGCTGTTGAGGCGCGCCGCGCCCACCATGGGCCTGCTGCTCCTAGCTCAGGACCAGGACGAGACCACCGTCTTCCCCGCCCTGCGCGTCGGCGCCCGCGGCTTCCTGCTGCAGGACGCAAACCCCGAGGAAATCTGCTGCGCAATCCGGCTGGTGGCCACCGGCGGCGCCGTCTTCTGCCATACGGTGGCGCCCAGCGTCGTGCGCTACCTGGCCGACTCGCGGCCGGTGACGCCCATGAGCGCCTTCGACGAACTCACCGCGCGCGAACTGCAGACCCTCGAGCTGATAGCGCACGGGCTCACCAACGCCGAGATAGCCACGCGCCTCGGTCAGAGCGCCAAGACCGTTAGCAACAACGTCTCCAAGCTCCTCCTCAAGGTGCACGTGCCCGACAGGGCCCGGCTACTACTGCTGGCGCTGGACGCCGGGCTCGGCCGCTCACCGCGCGTGCACACCTCGTACCAGCCCGGCACGGAACCGCCCGGCAGCGGCCAGCGCGGTGCATGAAGCGGCGGCAAGAACGGCTGCATGAACGGAAGCGCGTGAGGCGGAGGAATATAACGCGCCCGTAACGCACGCTGGCCTACCGTCACCTCCTAAGGCGAGTGACCCGGCTCGACAAGGCGTCACCGGGCCCGCGGCGCCGTAAGGTCGCGCGGGCGGGAGGTAAGCAGCATGACCACAAGCCACCACAACGACCGCCAACTCCGCGCGTCCGGGTGGCGCGCGTTCCTGCCCCACGCCGCGCTGGCGCTCTTAAGCGTGCTGATCGGTCCCCTATGGGCGCAGGCGCCAGCGTTCGCGCAGGGCACCTTGCAAGGCGCCGCCTTCACCGGCAGTTACGTGCTCGACACGGAGTCCGGACCCATAAAGCTGACCCTGCAGCAGGCGGGCGAGCTCGTCACGGGCACGCTCGAGCTGGACGGCAACGCGTACGACCTCAACGGGCAGCTGGACGACCTGGGCATCTACGGCACCGTCTGGACGGGTCAGGAGATGCTCTACTTCGAGGCCGAGCTGAACGGTCAGGACCTGTACATGATCATGGCGCAGGTCGACCGCAACACCGGCGCGCCCGACCCAGCTACCGCTGGCGAGTACCTGTTCCGGCGCGCGCAGGCGGCAGCGTCTCCCACTCCCGCTGCCCCCGCCATTCCAGGCCGCCGCCTGACGCCACCGGCCACCACGCAGCCACCAGCAACACAACCACCCAGCGCGCAGCCACCCGTAACGCAGCCCCCGGGCGGCGCGCCCTCCAGCGGGCAGCTCGCCACGTTCGGTCCCCCGCCCGGCATGCTCCCCGCCCAAGTCGGACGGCGGTACGAAGCCGGCAGCGTGGTGGGCTCCGCAGACGCCGGTGTAGCGTTCATGGTGCCACCCGGCTTCTACGCCGGTTATCACCCGCAGGAGAACGTGTTCATGGTCATCTCAGATACGCAGCCCGGCCTGGTCATCGTGGAGGCCCTCTCAGATCTCGACCTCCAAAGCGCGCTGCAGCAACTCAGTCAGTCGTTCGCGAGCGGTGACGCCACCGTCTACCCGCAAGGCCAGCCGACCGTTACAGGCAACGTGGCGCGCGCCAGCTACACGGTCCTCAGCGGCAACGGCGCGCTGCCGCTATACGTGATGGGCGTGGCTGGCGGCGCTAACAACGTGCTCATTGTGGCCGGCCTCGGCGCGCCCACGGAGGACGCCGTGGTGCGCGACCTGGTGGAGCGCGTAGCCGCCAGCACCACCACCTTCGAACCCACTCGTGCCAGTGCCAACTCCGCCGCCGCGCAACTGGCGGGAGCGGAACTGCGTGACTCGGCCTCGAGCAGCAACGCCGACCCGAACAGCGGCTTCGTCGACCAGCGCTCGGTGGAACTGCATCTCTGCCCCAACGGCTCGTACGCGTACGCCGCCAGCTCGCAGTTCAGCGTCAGCGTCTACGGCGACGCCGGTGGCGGCATGACGGGCAGAAGCGACTCCTCCGAGGAGGATTACGGGCAGTGGAGCATGGTCTCCGGCCTGCTCGGCCCCGTGGTGGTGCTGCGCTCCAGCCAGGGCGGCGGCGACACCTACCTGCCCCTGCTGCAGGCCGACGGTGCCCTCTACGTGGACGGCCTGGCCGTGAGCGTGGGGCGCAGCGGGCGCTGCGGGTGAGGGCCTGTCTACCCTCCCGCCAGCGCGTAACGGGCCCGTAACGCACCGCCATCTAACTTCCTGTTGGAGGTTCAGATGAACGGGAACAGGCGTACCAACCACCGTAGGCTCCGCGCGCTGGCAGCCGCTGCGCTGGCCACCACCCTGCTACTGGCAGCGTGCCAGACGACCACCGACGACAGGCGGGAAGAGGAAGAGGAGGAGCCGCCACCCACCACGGGCACGCTCGCGGTGACGATTGCGGGCCTGCCCACCGACGCTGACGCCGCAGTCACGGTCACCGGGCCTGGCTCCTTCGAGCGGCTACTCACCGCCGGCGCCGTGCTCGCCGAACTGACGCCCGGCGGATACGTGGTGAGCGCCGAGCCGATCAACGTGGAGGGCACCGAGTACCTGGCCACGGTCAACGGCTCCCCCGCCGAGGTCACCGCTGGCGGGAACAACCTGGCAAGCGTGACCTACGCCACCACGGCCCTCGCGGCGCCGGAGGACGGTGACACGCTCATAGCGCCCGCCGTGCTGGCCCGCTTCCGGGGTACCTCGGGGCCGCCCGTCTGGCTCGACGCGCCCATCTTCAACGCCGCCCCGCTCGACGTTCGCGGCCTCTCGTACCGGAACGACGTCTCCAACCCCGGCGACACCACCGACTACGTCGCGTTCGAGATCGTGGCGGGCGAGGCGCCGACCGCGAACCTGAGCATGGAACTCAATTGCGGCGTCTACGCGGCGGAGCCGAGCCCGATCCGGGCCCAAGTACTGAGACCCGACGGCTCGGTGTTGCGCACCTTCAACTGCAATAACGGAGAGGTGACCGTGTCGATCCCGAACACGGGCGGCACACTTTCGGGCTACATGGTCCGCGTGGCGCCCACCATCAGCGGCACGCAGTTCTACGTGGCGTACGAGCTCAACATCGACGCCTTCTGCAGCCTGGGTTGCACGTACGCTCCGTACGCCCCCTGACCCAGCACCGCTTCCTAAGCTTGGCTCCCGGGGCGCAGTAGCGTCCCGGGAGACTTTTCGGCACACCACAGTGGGGGCGGCCTTACACTCTGAACAACCGTGCCTGAGTTAGTTCGGCTCCTGGGTGATGACGCGGGCGGCGAGACGTTGCCGCCGGACCTGCGCGGCGCGCTGCTGGCTTACCTCGCGTACGCCGACGGCTGGCTGCCGCGGGAGCAGGTAGCGTTCCTCTTCTGGCCCGACACCGACGAGGCGGGGGCGCGCCGCAACCTGCGTCAACTCCTCAACCGGTCCAAGTCTCTCGACCTGAGGCAACCGCTCGAGTTCGAGCCGAGCCGGCTGCGCTGGCCCGTCAACAGCGACGTGGCGGAGCTGCGCCGCGCCGTGGGGCGTCAGCGCTGGGACGAGGTGGTGCGCCTCTACCGCGGGGACCTGCTGGCCGGCAGGCCACTCGACAGCAACGCCGGCTTCAGGGCGTGGCTGGACCTCGAGCGCGAGAGCCTGCGCAACATCTACAGGCGCGCGCTGAACCGGCGAGCGGAGGAGCTGGAGGCCGAGAGGGAGCACGCGGCGGCCGCCGCCCTGCTCGAACCCCTGCTGGACGGCGAGGACCTGGCCGAGGAGCCGCTGCAGGCGTACATGCGCAACACCTACCTTGCCGGTCGGCGGCAGTTGGCGCTGGACGCTTACGACCGCTTCGCGCGCCGCCTGAGTGACGAGATTGAGCTGGAGCCCCTGGAGGAGACGCAGGAGCTGGCACGCACCATCCGCAGCGCCGTACCCCTGGCGGGCGCCGCACCGCGCGCCCAGCGCACCGCGCCCCTGCAGGTGCAGCGCCCGCCGCAACTGGTCGGTCGCGACGTGGCGCTGCGGAGCGCGCTCAGCGCCACGGAGCAGGTGGTGCTGCTGCGCGGCGAGGCCGGCGTAGGCAAGTCGCGCCTGCTGGAAGAACTGGCGCAGGGTGCGCCGGGCGCTCGCTGCCTGGAGGGTTTGCAGGCGGTGCCGTTCCAGGCGGTCGCCGATCTGGTGCGTGGCGCCGTGCGGTCGGGTTGGGACCCCGGCTCGTTAGGCGACTACCGGGAGGACCTGGCGCGGCTCGTGCCCGAGGCCTTGCCCGGCATGCCCGTGCCGCCCGCCGAGCCGCTCACGGCCAGGGCGCGGCTGCTCGAGGCCCTGAGCCGCTGCCTGGAGGGGGCGTACGGGAGCGGGCCGGGCTCCTTCCACCTCACGCTCGATGACCTGCAGTGGGCAGACGCCGACACTCTGGAGCTGCTCACCCTCCTTGCCAGCCGCGGCCGACTGCGCGTGCTGGGCGCGTACCGGCGCTACGAGACCACCGAGCGTCTGGAGCGGTCGCTGGCCGCGCTGCGGTCCGCCGGGAACCTCAGGGTGGTGGACCTGGAGCCTCTCAACGAGACCGAATTGCGGAGCCTGCTCGCCACCCTCATGAGCGTGGACGAGGGGCCCGAGCGCTTCGCCCGCTGGCTGCACGCCAGCAGCGCCGGCAACGTCATGTTCGCGCTGGAGACGTTGAAGGCCATGTTCGAGAACGGCACGCTGGCGGCCGACACCAAGGGCTGGCACAGCGAGCTCGACGCCATCACCCGCGACTACCGCGAGCTTGAGGCGCCCAGCGCCATATCGGAGGTCATCCTGCGGCGCACCGGGCGGCTCGGCCCTACCGCCGTCCGTACCCTGCAGGCCGCCGCCGTGGTGGGGGCGGGGTTCAGCCCGCAGCTGCTGGCCACCCTGCTAGAGAGTTCCGAGCTGGCCGAGCAGGACGCGCTCGAGGAGCTGGAGCGCAGCGGCATGGTGGCAGGCACGGCCTTCCGGCATGACCTCATCCGCCAGTCGGTGTACGCGTCGCTGGCGGCCGGCCGGCGCCAGCTGCTTCACGCGCGCGCCGCGCAGGCTCTGCGACCGGGCCATGTGCAGACGCTGGAGGCCGAGCGCTGGATAGTGGTGGGCGAGCACCTGCTGGCCGCGGGTGAGCTCGAGCCGGCCGCTCGCGCCTTCGGTCGCGGCGCCACCGACCTGCAGGAGCTGGGTCTCCTCGACCAGGCGCGCGGTCTGTACGAGAGCAGTCTGGCGCGCCTCGGCGCAGCTACGGGCCAGGACGACGCCGCGCGGGCGGCAGCAACGCCGGCGCTCACGCTCCTGAAGACCGGTCTGGCGGACTGCTTGGTGGCGCTCGGCGACTTAGGCGCCGCAGCGGACCTGCTGGAGGAGGCGCTCGCCACCGCGATCACTCCGGAACTGCAGGGCGGCGCGCTCGGCACGCGCGCGCGGCTGCTGCTGCGCACGGGCAAGTTGGAGCAGGCGGGCGCGGACGCGCGCAAAGCGGTGGAGTTAGCCCGCCGCGTGGGCGGTCGCCTCATGGAACTGAACGCCTCCTCTACCCTGGCTGAGGCCGAGTTCCATCTAGGCCGCCTGGAGGAGGCGGAGCGCATAGTGACGGAGAACGTGACCGCGCTGCGTACGGAGGAGTTACCACTGGCGCTCGGCGCCCAGCTAGCCAGCCTGGGCGCCATCCTCGACGAGCTCGGCCGCCACGAGGAGGCGCTGCAGACGCACCTGGAAGCGCTCGAGGTGGCGCGGGGTCTGGGTTCCCGCCACCAGTTCGTTAACGTGACCCTCAACCTGCTTGAGTGCTACCGCTACCTGGAGCGCTTCGAGGAGGCCATCGCCATAGCTGAAGAGGCGTTGGCGCTGGGCCAGGCTGACGGCACCAGCGTCTTGCGGAACAACCTCGCCAGCGTGCTGCTGGAACTGGGCCGGCTGCAGCAGGCGGAGGAACTGACGCTACCGAACACGGAAGTATCCGACCCCACCTTGCGAGCTATGGCCTGGACGAGGCTCGTGCAGATATACGCCGAGCTGGGCCAGGCGGAGCGGCTCCGCGCCGCGCTCGGCCACACCCTCGAAACAGCGCCGCTCACGGAGTACCCGGTGGCGCGCATCTTCGCGGCCACGAGCCTGCTGGACCACGGCGACCCCCACCAGCGCCAGGGCGCCCTTGAGCTGGTGGCCGGCATAGACCCGGAATCGCTGCCCGGCTACCTGAAGGCCGACATGCTGCGCATCATAGACTCGGGGGCCAAGGGCTCGGAGGCCAAGGGCTGAGTCTCCGGCGGCCGTAACGGCCGCGTAACACCGCGCCGGTAACCTGCTCTCATGACGGATCCGAAGACGGTGGTTCTCCTCGTCCTGAGCGTCACGACGAGCGGGACAGGCTGCCTGATCCGCGCTCAGGACCTGCGCACAGGGGAGCAGCGCGAGTTCAACTCGTGGGCGGACTTCCGGCGCTACGCGGAGAAGGAAGCGCGGCGCACGAAGCTCCGCTAAACCGCGCGCTGTGTGCGTCCTAGCCCCGGGCAGGGGTCCGCGCGCCGCGGCTATCTCTATACTGGCAGCACGATCACAGGTTTGGCGCCCGGCCCTAAGCGCGTGCGCCCTTCGCACGGGAGGCTGCCTTCACCCATGTACTCCAACCCGAACGAACCGTTACGCCGTCAGTACGCCCGCCCCGCGCCGACGCTCGCCCTGATCCTCGGCGTCCTCGTGCTGGCCGCCGGGTTCTACGTGGCGCGCAACCTCATGGTGCCCTCCCCCGTGGTACCGGCGAACGCCGACGCGCAGCTCTTCTCGGCGGAGCGCGCCCTGCCCCTGCTGCAGCGCCTGGTGGGCGACGGCTTGCCGCACCGGGTGGACACCGACGCGGGCGACGCCGCGCGCCAGCGGGTGGTGACGGAGTTCGAGGCCCTCGGTTACGAGGTGGAGCTGCAGACCGCCTGGGCCTGCCGCGAGGCGTACGCGGTGTGCGCCAACGTGACCAACGTGCTGGCGCGCCTGCCCGGCAGCGTGGGCGGACCGGCCCTCATGCTCTCGGCGCACTACGACTCGGTGGGGGCGGGACCCGGCGTGTCGGACGACATGGTGGCGGTAGCCTCGATCATCGAGGTGGCGCGCATGCTGCAGGGCGAGCCGCAGTTGCGGAACGACGTGCTGTTCGTGATAACCGACGGTGAGGAGGTCGGCCTGCTAGGCGCCGAGGCGTTCCTGGAGCACCCGTGGATAGACGAGGTGGGCCTCATAGCTAACTACGAGGCGCGCGGCACCGGCGGGCAGAGCCTCATGTTCCAGACCAGCCCCGGCAACGCCTGGCTGGTGGAGCGCTACTCGGAGGTCGCGCCGCGCCCCGCCACCAGCTCGCTGCTCTACGAGGTCTACCGGCTACTGCCCAACGACACCGACCTCAGCGTGTACTTAGACGCCGACATGGCCGGCATCAACTTCGCGTACGTGGAGAACGTGCAGCGCTACCACACACCCAACGACGACCTGGCGCACCTGAGCCTAGCCTCGTTCCAGCATCAGGGCGAGAACGTGCTGGCAGCGGTGCGGGCCTTCGGCAACGCCGACCTGGCGGCCATGCCGGCCGGCGACGCCATCTACCAGGACGTGTACCCGGGCGTGGTGCTGCAGGCGCCCGCCGGCTGGGCCGTGTGGCTCTCGGGCGGCGCGCTGGTGCTGTGGTTGCTGATCGTGCTGGCGCTCATCGGCGCGGGCGCCGTGCCAGTTGGGGGCCTCGCTCTCGCGCTCGTTTGCACGCTCCTGGGCCTCGTCGCCGCGGCGGGCATGGGCTACGGCGCCACGGAACTCATCCGCCTTCTAACGGGCAACCCCGAGCCGTGGTTCGCCTTCCCGGTGCCCACGCGCGTGGCTGTGTGGGCGGCCGGCCTGCTGGGCTTCCTCTTCTTCGCCTCCCTGGCCGCGCGCCGCGCGGGCTTCTGGGGCATGGCGGCCGCCGTGTGGCTCTGGTGGTCGGGCATCTCCCTGGCCGCGGCGTTCCTGCTGCCGGGCACCAGCATCTCGCCCCTCCTGCCCACGCTGGTGGCCACCATCGTGTACGCGCTGCTCTCGCTCATGGGCGTGGGGCTGCCGGCGCGCCGCGGCGACAACATAGGCTGGTTGCCGGTGCTGCTCAGCCTGCTGACAGTCTTCGCCGCCGCGCACGTGGTGACCACCCTGGCCTACACGGTGGAGCTGGGGCTCGGCTTCGGCATGAGCTTGGCCATCAGCCTGCTGGTGGCGCTGGCGGCTACTTCGTTGGCGCCGCTATTGGCGGTGCCGAGGAGCGGCGCGCCCGCCCGTAACGCCGTGCTGCTGGTGACGCTGCTGGCGCTGGTGGGCGGCGTGGTGTGGGGCACGCGCGTGCCCACCTACAGCGCCGAGAAGCCACAGCACCTGAGCCTCTACTACGTGCTGGAGTTCGAGAACGACGCCGTGGCGCGCAGCCGCTGGGCCGCCGGGGTCGAGGACTTGAACAGGCTGCCGCAACCGCTCGTCCAGGCCGGCGCCTTCAACGGCGCCACCCTCACTGTGCGCGGTTACGGCGGGCCAGCGCAGTCGGCCCCCGCACCGGAACTCGACCTGCTGGCGCCCTCGCTGGAGGTAGTGACCGACGCGGTGGTGGCGGGCCGGCGGCAGTTGACGGTGCGCCTGGCGTCGCCCCGTGGCGCGGAGCAGATGACGCTGAGCGTGCCGCGCGCCCTGGCCTTAACCAACGTGGACGTGCTGCCCGCCGACCGGTCCCTGAGCTACCCGGTGCGTGCGAACAGCGCCTTCGACACCTTCACGTGTAGCGGCCGCTCGTGCGACGGCCTCGAACTGAGGCTGGAAGTAGCAGCCGGTCAGGCCTTCGACGTTCACGTGGCCGATATGACGCCCGGCCTTCCGGCTGAGGGCGCGGCGCTGCTGGCCGCCCGCCCCGCCACGGCCGTGCCCGTGCACGACGGCGACATGACCGTAGTAACCAACCTGGTGAGGATCGGCGCGGGCGACTGAGGCTGGTAGGCGAAGCGGCGGCAGGGTTGGCGCGAAGGGGCGCCAGTTACCCGCTCGCCTCACCCGCCAGGCGCCCCGCTAGTTCGGGCAGCACCTCGCCCAGGCGGCCTTCTACCCGCACGTCGGCTTCGGCGTCGCCGCGGGTGGGGCCGCTGTTGATTATGGCCACGCGCTTGCCCGCCTCCTTGGCGCTGACCACGAAGCGGTAACCGGAGCGCACCGCCAGGGAGGAGCCCAGAACGAGCAGAGCGTCGGCGGCGTGGAGGAGCTCGTAGGCGCGCTCCACCCGCGGGCGCGGCACGTTCTCGCCGAAGAAAACCACGTCGGCCTTCAGCACCCCGCCGCAGTGCAGGCAGGCGGGGATCATGAAGCTCTCGATCAGCGCGTCTGGCAGGTCGGCGTCGCCGTCCGGCAAAACCTGCACGTCAGCGTTCACGACAGCGGAAACGACCTGGGGGTTGAGGCCCTCCAGGCGTACCTGCATAGAGTCGCGCCGCTCAGTGCGGCCGCACCGCAGGCACACCACCTGCGCAAGTGAGCCGTGCAACTCAACGACCTCGCGGCTGCCGGCGGCCTGGTGTAGCCCGTCCACGTTCTGGGTTATCACGCCGGTGACTAGGCCGGCCCGCTCGAGCCGCGCCACGGCGCGGTGCCCCGCGTTCGGCTTGCGCGCGTCCATGGCCAGCCAGCCCACCATGCTGCGCGCCCAGTAGCGCTGGCGCATGTCGGCTTGGCCCACGAACTGCTGGTAGTTGATGGGGGTGCGCACGGGGCCCTGGCGACCGCCACCGCGGTAATCGGGTATGCCCGATTCGGTGCTCAGGCCAGCGCCGCTCAGCACCAGTGTGCCCTGCCCCTCGAGCAGCTGCACCAGGTCGGCCACGCCGTGTGTGTGCTGGCGCCCGTCCGAGACCGGGGTGGGCGGCTGCCTGATGATCATGTGCCATGCTACGGCGACGAGCAGGCCGAAGGCCAACGGGGCGCCGAAGGCCAGCGAGGGTAGGCCCTGGCCCAGCATATTGCGGCATACGCCTATGCGCTCAGGGACACGAACCGACCAAATCAACATAGGCACTTGCCTAAATAGATGACCATGCCGGTGTCTCTGGGCTGTTAGCATCTCTCATGCTTAGTACCGATAGTTACAGCGCCCTGCTAGAGCAGGGCCGCAACGCCGGTGCCGACTTCGCGGAGGTCTACGTGGAGCGGTGGCGCCGCCGCGCGCTGCGCACCATAGACGGCCGCGTGGAGGAAGCCACCAGCGGCATCCAGCTCGGAGCGGGCGTTCGCCTCTTCTTCGGCGAGGACGTCATCTACGGCTACACCAACGACCTGACGGACGCCGCCCTCGGCGAACTGGTCGCTAGCCTCGCCGGGCTGCGCGGCGACACAGCTGGCCGCCCCGACAGCGCGGGCCGCGGCGGGGTGGACCTGCGCAAGCTCGACGGCGGACCTAACATCCACGCCCCCACCGTGCCGTTCGAGAAGCACGACAAACTCTGGCGGCTGGAGCGCTTACGGGAGCTGGACGCCGGCGCGCGCATCTCGCCCCACATCAAGCAGGTGGAAGGCACCCTGCTCGAGTGGGAGCAGGACGTGTGGATAGCCAACAGCGAGGGCGCCTACGTGGAGGACCGCCGCGTGCGCACCCGCCTGGTGGCGCAGGCCATAGCCTCCGACGGCGCCGAGACCCAGACGGGCCACGCGGGCCCCGGGCTCTCCATGGGTCTCGAGCTCCTCGAGAAACACCAACCCGCCAACGTGGGTAAGCGCGCGGCCGAGATGGCGCTCACCAACCTGCGCGGCAAGCCCGCACCCGCCGGCACCATGCCCGTGGTGCTGGGTAACGGCTTCGGCGGCGTCATCTTCCACGAGGCCCTCGGGCACCTGCTCGAGACCACGGGCGTGGCGCGCAACGCCTCCGCGCTGAGCGGCATGATCGGTCAGCAGATCGCCAGCCCCGTAGTGACATACGTGGACGACGGCACCA
>JBBAFX010000042.1:0-13045 GCA_041655195.1 Trueperaceae bacterium | reverse complement strand
CCGTACTTGGGCGGGGCGAACAGAGAGAGCAGGCCCGTGAACGGCCGCACCCAGGCGGGGTTCTCGAACTTGACGGGCACGCCCACGTCGTGATGCGCGTCGGCGGGGCGCGTCTCTATAACGATGTCGCCCGGGAACTGCTTGTTTAGGGCGTTCTTCAGGTCGCCGGCGCCGGCGCTGGGCACCCAGCCCTGCAGAGCGAAGGAGTAGCGGCCCTCGGCCATGTCCTCCATACGCTCGAAGCGTTGCTGGAAGTTCTGCGCCACGCGGTTGAGCGAAGCGAGGCGGGCGCCGTGCTGCTCGCCCAGTTTGGCGAGCTCGGCGTCGATGGCGGTGAGGCGCGTGGGCAGGGTGCGCGCACGCTCCTCCATCATGTGAGCGGCCTTGGCCACGCCGTGGCTGGAGTAGCTCTCCGGCAGCTGGATCTCGGAGATGCCCTGGCGCGCGACCACACCGCGGAAGTCGGCGAGGTCCTTGCGCAGCACGGCTGCCACCACCAGGCGCGAGTTCTCGTACGGCCGGTCCGCCAGCGCGTAGCCCTTGCCGAACTCCTCGTCCAGGCGAGCTGCGAGCTTGCTGACGTCGTCGCCTTCAACGAGGTAAGCGGCGCCCGCCAAGAACTTGGCGTCGTCGAGCGGCCCGAGCAGCGGGGCGAGGTTACGAAGTAGCGGCAGGTAGGTGGCGCCCAGTTCCAGCTCGTCGCGCACGTCGGCGCGTTCAGCCACCAGGCGTTCGACCTGTTCGGCTATGGTCGCCAGTTCGGCTTCCAGCACCGCCGGGTCCGAGCCGACGTCTACCCGCCCTTGGCGGTCGGCGCGGAGGCCGAGCATGTCGAGCAGCGAGGCGGAGCGCGCCACCAGGCGGTCCCACGTCTCTTTAGCGACCAGGTCTGAGCCGGTTAGCTTCAGCGGCCTAAGCGCGTCCTGCTCCTCGACCGAGAGGTCGTCTACCTGCACGACCCCCAGGTTCTGAAGCGCGACCAGCACTTCCTTGGCGCTGCTTCGCCTGCCGACAACCAGCACCTGGTCCATCTCGGCGATCATGGCAAGACCTTCTCCAGGACGTTGGACACGGCGGAGGGCTGGTTAGCGCCAGCCTTGGCGTCGAGCGCCTCGGCGGCTTCCCTAGCCCTGCTCACGACCTCGTCGCGGATGGCTGCGGCCTCGTCGGCGGCGGATTTCGCCAGTTCGGCAGCTTCAGCTTCGGCTTTGGCCCGAGCTTCCTGCAGAACGCGTGCGGCGTCGGCCTGGGCCTTATCAAGCGTCTGCTTGGCCTTGGCCTTGGCCTCCTCCACCTTGAGAACCGCTCTTCTCCTGTTTGACCAGGTCTTGGAGCAGTCGTTCGCCTTGAGCTTCCAAGCGGCCCTCCTTCCTCACATCAGAACGCTTGAGTGTTCCGGCTGAACTGATGGACATGAACGAAGATCAACACACACAAAAAAACGCGACCATGCGCTAGCTGGCGCCCCTGACGCGTCGCGTCTGAACATACCAAGGCCTTTAGGGAGTGTCAATCTAGGACAAATGTCCCTCTCATGTGGGAAAGCTCGGTAGCAGCGAGCTTTCCAGCGAGCCGAGGCTGCCCGCGAACCGGCTCTCATGTGGAGCGTGAGCGCTTCATCAGCGGCGCCTGCGCCGGCTGTAGGCGGCGGGCACGCGCAGGCGCCGTTCGGCGTCGCGCGCGGCCAGCATGGCCTGGATCTCCTGCAGCTCACCGTAGATGCCCTCCAGCTCCTCCGCGCTCAGGCCGTCCGCAGCCAGCAGCTTGGTGAGCTCGTCGCGCCGGGCGCTTAGGCGCGTGCGCGTCTCCTCCTTCTGACCCTCCAACTGGAACTCACGCAGGCGCGAGAGCGATTTACGAAGCTGGTCCTCCACGTCGATGCGGGTGCCCTCGTCGTCGTGACCGCCGAAGAGGCGCTCGAACACGACGCTCCCCTCGTCCTGCTCCGCGTAAGCGGCCAGCAGCGCGTCCACGTTGTAATCGGTAGCACGCGCCAGCTCCACGAACCGGCCCAGCGCCGAATCCGGCTGGTCGTAAGCGAACTCCTCGGCCACCAGCTGCGCCCGCTGGTGCAGGTAACGCGGTTCCAGTAGCGCCAAGGCGATGACCTCGAGCTCCAGGCGCCGCATCTGACCTAGTTGCGGGCGGCGGCGCCTGAGGCCCTGCATCTCCGTAAGGCTGGTACCGCGGCCGCCTGTGCGCGCCAGCCACTCGTCGAGGCGCCCGGCGTCGAGGCCCAAGTGCTGGGTCACCAGGCGGCGCATCTCGGTAGCCACCGGATCGAACACGTCGCGGGGGCGCAGCACGCTCTGCAGCTCCTCCAAGATGGCGCGCTGCCCGTCGAGCTGGCTCTTATCGTGGCGCTCCAGGACGCGGTTGAAACGGAACTCCACCTCGGAGAGCCCGCCGGACAAGGCCGCGCGGAACTCCTCAGCGTGGCCGCCCAGCACCGCGTCGGCCGGGTCCTTACCGTGCGGCACGGTCACGGCCCTCACCAGGAAGCGCCGCGCGGCAGTCTGGTCGAGCCCGGTGAGGATGGCGCGCTGACCCGCCTCGTCCGAGTCGAACGCCAAGTACAGACGCCTGACGTCCAGCCGCGCCAGGGCGTCGGCGTGCGCGGCCGTGAGGGCCGTACCCAGCGACGCCACCGCCGTTAGGAAGCCGGCCTGGTGCAGGGCGATGACGTCCATGTACCCCTCCACCACCAGCGCCTCGCCCTGCTCGCGCACTTCGGAGCGGGCACGGTCGAGGCCGTAGAGGAGCTCCCCCTTCTTGAAGAGCTCGGATTCGGGGCTGTTCAGGTACTTGGGTTGACCCTCACCGAGCACCCGCCCCGCGAAACCCACCAGCCGGCCGAGCGCGTCGCGAATGGGGAACATGACCCGGCCGCGGAAGCGGTCGTAGCGCCGGCCGCGCTCGTTCTCGACCACCAGGCCGAGGGTCACCAGGTCCGCGTCGTTCACGCCCTTCGTGAGCGCCACCTTGAGAAGACCGTCCCAGGCGTCGGGGGCGTAACCGAGTTCGAAGGCGTCTATCGTCTCGCGAGTCAGGCCGCGACCCTCTAAGTACTCAAGAGCAGGACCGGCCAGTTGGGCGCGGAAGTAGTCGAGCGCCACCTGGTTCACATCGAAGAGGTCGCGCCGGTGCCCCGCCTTGGGCGACGGCTGCCCCACCTCCACGCCGGCTCGGTCGCCAAGCAGCTTGAGGGCCTCCGGGAAGGACATGGAGCGGGTCTGCATCACGAAATCGAAGATGTCGCCTTTAGCCTGGCAACCGAAGCAGTAGTAGAAGCCCCGGTCCTGATGCACATGAAAGCTGGGCGTCTTCTCGTCGTGGAACGGGCACAGGCCCTTGAGCTGGCCGCGCCCGGCGGGCTTGAGAGCCACGACCTCCCCCACCACCTCGGCCAGCCCGAGGCGTTCGCGGATCCGCTCCTTGGCGTCAGAAGCCATGCTCACCTCCCCACCGGGCCGCCCACGCCGGAGCGACCGGGAGTCAACCGGAACCGTACGGTCCCGCTACCAAACAATCCTAATGCGGGTAGAGCGGCAGATGGCCCAGCGCGATGACGTCATCGCGCGGCTCGCCCTCCGTGAAGACCACCAGGGTAGCCACCACCTCTGCACCGACCTCCGTGAGGAGCTGAACGAGACCCGTGAGGGTGCCCCCCGTGCTAACCACGTCGTCCACTATGGCCACCTTGCGACCGTCCAGCTTGTGGAGGTCCGAGCCGTCGATGACTAGGTCCTGCGGCTTGCCGGTGGTGATGCTCACCACCGACTTCTTCACGGTGCCCACCATGTAGGGCTTCTCGGTCTTGCGGGCCACCACGTAAGGCAGACCGGAGCGCACGCTCATGGCGTGAGCTAGCGGCACGGCCTTCACCTCCGGCGTGACCAGCGTCTGCACGCCGTGCGGTAATCGTTTCACCAGTTCCTCGGCGGCCGCCTCCGTGAGCGCGGTGTCGCCCAGCAGGTTGAGGAGGGCGACGGATACGGACCCCACATCAACGACCAACAGGTCCCTCTCCTGATCGCCGACACGCACCCTGTGAGTAAGCATCACTTCTCCTAACGGACCGGGGTAACGGTGACCCCGCGGTTCAATAAAGCGCGCATAAGCCTAACCCACCCGCCCCGCGGCGTAGCTTCCCGGGATAAGGCTCACAGGGGGTGCGTGATACTCTCGGCCATGTGGATGAAGTCCGTCTCCGCCCCGCTTCCCTAAGCGATTACGTGGGTCAGACCCGCCTCAAGCGCAAGCTCGAGGTTTACCTGGAGGCGGCGCGGGACCGGCGCGAGGCGCTGGATCACGTGCTGCTGTACGGCCCGCCCGGGCTCGGCAAGACCACCCTGGCGCACATCATCGCCGCGGAGCTCGGCGTGGGCATCCGCGTCACGTCCGGGCCCGCTATCGAGAAGCCCGGCGACCTGGCCGCCATCCTCACCAACGCGCTGGAACCCGGCGACGTCCTCTTCATTGACGAGATCCATAGGCTCGGCCGCGTGGCCGAGGAGCACCTCTACCCCGCCATGGAGGAGTTCAAGATAGACATCGTGCTGGGTCAAGGTCCCGCGGCGCGCTCCATAAGGCTCGAGCTGCCGCACTTCACGCTCGTGGGCGCCACCACCCGGCCGGGCCTCATAACCGGCCCGCTGCGCAGCCGCTTCGGCATCCTGGAGCATCTCGAGTTCTACACGGACGAGGAATTGGCACTCGGCATCAAGCGCGACGCCGAGCAGCTCGGTTACGAGCTGGAGGACGCGGCGGCGCTTGAGATGGGCCACCGCGCGCGCGGCACCATGCGCATAGCCAAGCGTCTGCTCAGGCGCGTGCGCGACTTCGCGCAGGTAGCTGGCGACAGCGCCATCACGCTCGAGCGCGCCCGCACCGCCCTGGACTCGCTCGGCATAGACGCGGAGGGACTCGACCGGCGCGACCGCGCCATCCTGGAAGCGCTGGTGGAGAAGTTCGCGGGCGGCCCCGTGGGGCTCGACACGCTGGCTACCTCCGTGTCGGAGGACCGCGCCACCTTGGAAGAGGTGTACGAGCCGTTCCTCATCCAGCGCGGGCTACTAGTACGCACCGCTCGCGGGCGCATGGCCACGGACGCGGCGTACCGGCACCTGAACCTGCCGCCGCCCCTCCGGTCGCAGGCGGACCTAGGGCTCTTCGAGCAGCAGGGCGGGAGCAGCGCATGATCCGCGGCAGCCTCAAGAACCTCCCGCTTACGGACATGTTCCAGCTCATAGCCAACACGCAGAAGTCGGGCGTCATGACCCTGACCAGGCACGAAGCGCGGGCGCGGCTCTACTTCGAGCTGGGGCGCCTGTCGTACGCCCACGTCACGCCCGGCAACCACCTGGGCGAGATCATGGTGCGCATGGACCTGCTCTCCTTCCACGAGGTGCAAGAGATCCTCAAACGCCAGCGCACCGAGAACCCCGGCACCCTGCTAGGCCGCATGGCCGTGGACATGGGCTACATAACCGAGGACGACCTGGCCGCCGCAGTGGAGTTGCAGGCGCTCGAGGTCCTCTCTGAGCTCATGAGTTGGAGCGACGGCATCTTCGAGTTCACAGCGCCCGAGCCGAACGCGTCGCAGGCGCCGGTGGGCGACGGCGTGGACGCCCTGGCACTACTCATGCGCGTAGCGCACGGCATGTACGAGTACAGCAACGCGGTCGCGCCCGAAGTCGTCTTCCTGCGCGCCGGCGACCCCACCTCGGTCGAGCTGCCGCAAGGCGGCTGGGAAGTGCTGGGGCACGTCGACGGTCGCCGCTCGGCCCGCAGCATCGCCGCCGAGTTCGACATGAGCGAGCGCAAGGTCTTCCACCTGCTCGCCTTGCTGGCCGAACTGGGCGTGCTGGAGCAGGCGCCTTACGCGGCGGACGAACCGCTGATCCTGGTGGTCACGCCGTCCGCGGCGCTAGGCCGACTGTTGCGGCTCACGCTCCTGCGCGCCGGGCTGCGGGTGGAGCTCGTCGACGCTTACGCCGACACGCTGGCGGGTATCGAGTCGTACCACCCCAAGGCCATCGTGCTGGACGATACGGGCGGCGCCGCCTGGGACGTGGTGCGCGAGGTGCGCCGCAGCGGCGCGCACGGCCACCTGCCCATGCTGCTACTCGTGGAGCAACCGCCGCGCCAGAGCCTCTTCCGCCCCCTGCCGCGCGCCGAGACGCTGGTGAAGCCGTTCCACGAGGTCGACCTGCAGCAGCACGTGAGTCGGTTGCTGGGTAAAGCGTTCTGAGTCGCAGGCACTTGTACGGGCAACGCGTTCTGAGTCGCAGGGCCCGAATGGGCAAAGCGTTCTGAACTGGTCCGCTACGCCTGCAGCTGCCTGAGGCGTGCCTCTATGAGCGGCACGCATTCCGGGTTAGCCATGACCTCCATGTTGGGCACACTCTGCCCGTTCACCAGGAGCGCCACCGCCAACTCCATGGACTTACCGCTGCGGGTGCGCGGCAGCTGCGGCACGTCTATCACGCGCCGCGGCGCGTGCCGTGGCGAAGCGCCCTTACGCACGGCGCTGACAATGCGCTGCGTGAGGTCCGGGGTGAGGTTCACGCCGTCAGCCAGCGTGACTAGCAGCCAGATCTCTTGGTCGCCGTCTACGCGCTTCCCGACCGCCACGGCCTCCGTGACCTCCGCCAGCGCCTCCAGCGGGCGGTAGATTTCGGCCGTGCCAATACGCACGCCGCCAGGGTTGAGGGTGGCGTCCGAACGGCCGTAGACCACGATGCCGCCCTCCCTCGTGCGCTCCACCAGGTCGCCGTGGCGCCACAGCCCCTCGTACACGCCGAAGTAGGCGTCCTCGTAACGACTGAAGTCGGGATCGCCCAGGAACCGTAACGGCATTGACGGCAGCGGCTGAGCGCACACCAGCTCGCCTGGGGTGCCGACCACGTTGGCGCCGTCCTCGTCCAGCACGCGCAGGTCCACGCCCAGGCCGGGCCTCTGAATCTGGCCCGCGTACACGGGCAGCGTGGGCACGCCCAGCATGAAGCAGGCCACTATGTCGGTGCCGCCGGAGATACTGGCCAGGTGCAGGTCTTCCTTGATGGCCCTGTAAACGTAACGGAAGCCCTCAGGCGAGAGGGGCGACCCGGTGGAGGCCAGCGTGCGGAGCCGCTCCAGCGCCAGCTCACGGCGCGGCTCGAGCCCTTCCGCCTGCGCCTGGGCTATGAAGCGGGCCGAGGTGCCGAAGAAGCTGATCCCCAACCGCTCCACCAGCCTGAACTGCGACGCGGTGTCGGGCCAGGCGGGCGAACCGTCGTAGAGCACTATGGTGGCGGCCTGCGCTAGGGCGCTAACGAGCCAGTTCCACATCATCCAGCCGCAGGTGGTGAAGTAGAAGACCACGTCGCCCGGCCGCATGTCCGAGTGCAGGCGCTGCTCCTTCAAGTGGGTAAGGAGCACACCGCCGGCGCGGTGCACCATGGCCTTAGGCGAGCCTGTGGTGCCCGACGAGTACAGCACGTACAGCGGGTGATCGAACGGTAGTGGCGTGAGGACCGGCTCGACCGGGGCGTCGCCGGCGCCCACCCATTCACGCCACGGCACCGCGCCGCCGGGAGCGGCGCCTGAGGCGTCCAGTCCCGGGTACGGCAGGGCCACCACCTGCGCGAGGCTGGGCAGCGACGCCGCCAGCCCAGCCACCACGGTAGAGGTGTCGAAGCTCTTGCCACCGTAGCGGTAGGCCGTGGTGGCGAAGAGGAGCTTGGGAGCCAGTTGTGAGAAGCGCGCCGCTGCCGCTTCCTGACCGAAGTCGGGCGAGCAGGAGCTGAACAGCACGCCCAGGCCGGCGCACGCCAGTAAAAGCGCCACCGTTTCTGGCACGTTGGCACTGAAAGCGGCCACGCTGTCGCCCGGCTTCAAGCCGGCGCGCAGCAGGCCCGCCTGCACGCGTGCGACCAGCTCTCTGAGCTCGCGCCAGCTGAGCCGCTCCTCGCCGCCGGCCTCCGTGACGCCGATGATGGCCGTGGCGTGCGGATCCTGCAGTGCGGCCGGGTAGAGAAGCGCCTCGGCGTAGTTGAGGGTGGCGCCCCCAAACCAGCGCGTGCGCGGCATGGGCTCTTCCGAACGCACCCGCTCGGGTTGGCTCTTGAGCGGCAGCTTGAGGTGGTCAGCTAGGAGGCGCCAGAAGCGCTCCGGCTCCGTGACGCTGAAGCGGTGCAGTTCGTCGTAACCAGGCAACTCCTGGCCCGTGACGCTCTCAACGTGGCGCCTGAACTCGTCCATGGCTGACGCCCGGACCTGCGCCTGGGAGGGCGTCCACAGCGGCGTCTCGCCCGCGGCGGCGCTCGTGGCGCCGGGGGTGTCGTCAGTCATGCGTTACTCCTAGCACCCGGCGGGCACCCGCTGGAGCCGTGCTGCGTAAGCTGGCGCACTCACCTGGTCGCTTGCAGTGTACCCTTGGGCGTGCTTCAGAGCCGCCAAGGAGCAGCCGTAACAGACGCCCAGAACGATAGACGCAATCGCAAAGTAGACCGCCAGGACATGGATCACCTGCGGCGGCTCTTCTCGTACGTGCGGCCGTACCGGGGCCGGCTCGCGGTGGGCATCGTGGCCGTCACCGTGGCCAGCCTGGTGGGGCTCCTCTTCCCCCTCCTTATCCGCAACCTCCTCAACACCGCGTTCGCACCTGACGCCAACGCTGTGGACGCGCGGGCGCTGCTGGACCGCACGGCCCTGATGATCGCCGGGCTGGTGGCGGTGCAGGCGGTCTTCAACTTCATGCGCACCTACCAACTCGGCCGCGTGGGCGAGGCCGTGGTGGCCGACATCCGTAAGCAGCTCTTCTCGCACCTGCTCACCCTGCCGGTGCGCTTCTTCGAGGAGCGCAAGACGGGCGAGATGACCTCCCGCCTGACCTCAGACGTAGCCACCGTGCAGGCCGCCGTGTCGCAAGCGCTGGCGCAGCTCGTGAACCAGGCCATCAACTTAGTGGGCGGCCTGCTGGTGCTCTTCTACCTGGACGCGCGCCTGACGCTCGTCATGCTGACTGTGGTGCCGGCAGTGGCGTTCGCGGCGGTCTTCTTCGGGCGCCGGCTGCAGCGCGTGAGCACCAGCTTCCAGGACATGGTGGCGGCGGCCAACGCCAGCGCGGAGGAGGCCATCCAGGGCGTCCGCGTAGTCAAGTCGTTCACGGCCGAAGCACTGGAGCGGCGCCAGTACGCAACAGCCATCGACGCCTCGTTCGACCGCGCCCTGCAGCGCGTCATGCTGCGCTCGCTCTTCGTACCTGCCGTCATAGTGTTCGTCTTCGTGGGTATAGGCGTGGTGGTCTGGTTCGGCGGCCGCCTTGCCATCAGCGGCGCCATGCAGAGCGGCGATCTGGTGGGCTTCCTGCTCATCACCCTGTTCGTGGGCGGCTCCGTGGGGTCGTTCACGGGGCTGTGGGCGCAGTTGCAGGAAGCCATCGGCGCCTCGCGGCGCATCTTCGAGCTCCTCGACGAGCGCAGCGACGTGCTCGAGCCGGCCTCGCCCGTCACGCCGGAGCACGTGAAGGGCCAAGTGGCGTTCGAGGGCGTGTCCTTCAGCTATCCCGACAGGCGCGGGGCCGTGTTGAACGACGTGTCGCTGGTTGCCAAGCCGGGCGAGGTGGTGGCGTTGGTGGGCCCCAGCGGCGCCGGCAAGAGCACGCTGGTGAGCCTCATCTCGCGTTTCTTCGACCCGCAGGAGGGGCGCATCACCATCGACGGCGTGAACATCCGCGACCTGCCCATAAGGTTCCTCCGCAAGCAGATCGGCTGGGTGCCGCAGGAGACGCAGCTCTTCTCCGGCAGCATCGCTGCCAACATCCGCTACGGGCGCCCCGACGCCGACGACGAGGAGGTGCGCGCCGCGGCGCGCGCGGCCAACGCGGCCGACTTCATAGAAGCGCTCGACGAGGGTTACGACACGCTGGTGGGCGAGCGCGGCGTGAAGCTGTCGGGCGGGCAACGCCAGCGCGTGGCCATAGCGCGCGCGCTGCTCAAGGACCCGCGCATACTCATTCTGGACGAGGCCACCAGCTCTCTGGACAGCGAGTCCGAGGCGCTGGTGCAGGCCGCGCTCGAGGTGCTCATGCGGGGCCGCACCACTTTCGTCATAGCGCACCGCCTGGCCACCGTGCTGGGGGCCGACACCATCCTGGTGGTCGACGCCGGGCGCATAGTGCAGCGCGGCACCCATACGGAACTGCTGGAGGCCGGCGGCCTGTACGCGGACCTTTACAGGCAGCAGTTCGCGGGCGAGGAGCGGCTGGCGTAGCACCCGGTTCCTGGGCTCTCACATCCGCGCGGTAACATCAAGGGTCATGTCGCTGACGGTCCACACCGAGTTCACCGCCAAAGGCGATCAGCCCGAAGCCATCGACACCATTGTCGAGGGGCTGAAGGACGGTCTGCGCTTCCAGACGCTGCTCGGCGCCACGGGTACGGGCAAGACGTTCACCATGGCCAAGATCATCGAGGCCGCGCAACGCCCAGCGCTGGTGCTGGCGCCCAACAAGGTCCTTACCGCGCAGCTGGCGGCGGAGTTCCGGGACTTCTTCCCCGAGGCGGCGGTCGAGTTCTTCATCTCGTACTACGACTACTACCAGCCGGAAGCTTACGTGCCGTCCCGCGACCTCTTCATCGAGAAGGACGCCAACATCAACATGGAGCTCGAGCGCTTGCGCCACTCCACCACCCGCAGCCTCCTCACGCGGCGCGACGTCATCGTGGTGGCCTCCGTGTCCGCCATCTACGGCCTCGGTTCGCCCGACGAGTACGAGAAGCTGCACCTGCTGCTGGACGTGGGCAAGAAGCTACCGCGCGACGAGATCCTCGCCACGCTCGTGCGTCAGCAGTACGAACGCAACGACGTGGAACTGGCCGCCGGCCGCTTCCGCGCGCGCGGCGACGTCATAGAGATCTGGGCGGCCTACGAGGAGCAGCCCCTGCGCATAGAGCTGTGGGGCGACGAGATCGACCGCATAACCATGATCGATCCTGTTACGGGCGATGAAACGGCTGAACTGGACAAAGCCACCGTGTTCCCCGCCAAACACTACGTAACGCCGTTCGAGAAGCTGCAGCCAGCCATTGCCAACATCGAGCAAGACCTGCAAACGCAACTCAAGTTCTTCAAGGAGAGCGGCAAGCTGCTCGAGGAGCAGCGCCTGCGCGAACGCACGAACTACGACCTCGAGATGCTGCGCACGCTGGGCTACTGCAACGGCATCGAGAACTACTCGCGCTACCTGGAAGCCAGGCCCCCCGGCAGCGCTCCCAACACCCTGCTCGACTACTTCCCTGACGACTTCATCGCGTTCCTGGACGAATCGCACGTCATGCTGCCGCAGATCCGCGGCATGTTCAACGGCGACCGTTCCCGCAAGCAGACGCTGGTCGATTACGGCTTCCGGCTGCCCGCCGCGCTCGACAACCGCCCGCTTACAGAGGAGGAGTTCGTCGGCTCGGTCGGCCAGGTCATCTTCGTATCAGCCACCCCCACGGAGCGCGAGCTCGGCATGTCCGACCAAGTCGCTGAGCAGGTCATCCGCCCCACGGGCCTGGTCGACCCGCAGGTGACAGTGAAACCGAGCCGGGGCCAGATCGACGACCTGCTGTTCGCCGCGCGCGAACGCGCCGAGAAGGGCGAGCGGGTGCTGGTCACTACCCTCACCAAGAAGATGGCGGAGGACCTCACCGAGTACCTGGCCAGCCAGGGCGTTCGCGTGCGCTACATGCACTCGGACATCGACGCGGTCGAGCGCCAGGTCATCATCCGCGACCTCAGGCTCGGGCACTTCGACGTGCTGGTAGGCATCAACCTGCTGCGCGAGGGGCTGGACCTGCCCGAGGTCAGCCTGGTAGCTATCCTCGATGCCGACAAGTCCGGCTTCCTGCGCAGCGAACGCTCGCTCATCCAGACCATCGGGCGCGCCGCTCGTAACGTGAACGGCGAGGTGTTCCTGTACGCCGACGAGGTGTCCGACGCCATGCGAGCCGCCATGGACGAAACCAACCGCCGCCGCGAGAAGCAGCTGGCCTACAACGAGCTCCACGGCATAACGCCCGAGTCCGTGCGTAAGCGGGTGCACGACGTCATCCGCGGCGACGACGAGGTGGCCGAGGAGGCCGCGCCCGCGCTCGACCCGTGGGAGCGCGAACTGGTGTTCGACGACCTGCGGCAGGAGCTGGCGCTACTGGAGAACGAGATGTGGGCCGCGTCCGAGAGCCTCGACTTCGAGAAGGCCGCTGGCGTGCGCGACCGCATCCGCGAGATAGAAGCGCGCCTGCAAGGCCGCGACGTGAAGATGACGCGCATCCCCGGTCAGGCGCTGCAAGCCGACGTGGTGAGTAGCGGCAAGGGCGGTCGCCGGCGCGTAACGGCCCGGAAGGGCGAAGCGTGAGCCGTTTCCTAGCCCTGATGTTCGCTCTGCTGCTGAGCACAGTCTCCGCGCAGCCGTTCGCTGCAGCCGGCGGTTTCGGGCGGCCGGTGCTGGAGGAGTCGCGCGCCATAGCCGCCAGCGTCAGCGTGGCGGTGTCGCCCAGTGGCACCGTCAGCACCGTATGGGCGGGCCCCGAGGGTGTGTGGCGCCTGGACCGCACCGCCACGGGCCGCGTGGGGCCGCAGCTGGTAGCCGCCACCGACGACGTGCGCTCGGTTAGCGCCGCCTACGCGGGCGACGACCTGACCATCACGTGGATCAGCCGTGACCGCAACACGGGCAGCTACCTCTACCGGGCGCTCATCGGCAACGAGCTCCGCGACCTCTTCCAGGACTCGCTCATAGTCGACCTGCAGCTCTTCGCGTACGAGGGCCGCCCCCACGCTGCGGGCCTCTTCCGCCGCGGGGGCGAGGGGCAGCTCCTGCTCCTCGACCTGACCACCGGCGCCGAGCAAGTCGTTTACCGCACGCCGCTCTCGCAGCGCGGGCTCGACGTTCTGCCCATGCAGAACGGTCAGTTGTGGCTCGGCTGGCTGGAGGGGCGCAACGAACGGGGCGAGTTCGGCCTCATATCCGAGTGGGACGCCTACGTAGGCGTGATAGGCGCAGCGGACGCGGACA
>JBBAFX010000041.1:0-13052 GCA_041655195.1 Trueperaceae bacterium | reverse complement strand
TGTACGTGCATGTTCGGAACGCGCGCCTTCGGACTCCAGCTCCGTGAGGGCGCTCTCGGCTTCGCGCACAGCCAGGCGTGGGTCCAGGCTCGGATGTTCGGGGCGCCCGCCCGGCGCGTGGGCCTGCGGCTCGGCCGCTGCGTTCGCTTCCTGCTCGGCCGCTTCCTGCATGTAACGGTCGTAGGCGCCCATCGGGGCGGCGGCGTCAGTTTCCGCGTCATCAGTTTCCGCGGCGTCAGATTCCGCGTCTTCAGTTCCCGCCCCGAAAGTGCCCGCACCCTCAGTTACGCGCCCGTCACGGTCCGCTCCGCCACGGTCCGCCCCGCCACGGTCCGCCCCTTCGGGAACGCCGTCAGCCGTGCCGGCCGTCGGCCCGGCGGCGGTAGCGATCGCTGCGTCATCCGCAGCAGAGTCATCCTCGGCAATGTGAGGCTCGGCAGCCTGGGGCTCAGCCTCGTCTGCGCCAGCGGAAGCCCCTACCTCTGCCCCGGCGTCCACCTCGTCACTCGACTCGTCCGCACCGGCTTCGGCTGCGGCTGCGGCCTCCATCTCGGCTCTTACGACGGGTGTGATGCTGAAGCGGGCGTCGCTAAGCCGCGAGACGATGAGCTCGTCGTTCACGTCGAGACCATGCTCGCGGTACAGCTCACCCAGGCCGGACACCACGCGCGGGCCGCTCATGTACGCCTCGTGCTCGGCGCCGGTCAGGCTATCGACCATGGTCACGGTCCCGTCGTCAGGGAACAGCCCGATCATCGTGCGCGGCAACGTCATGTTGCCGCCCCTCAGGCAGACACGTGTGAGCGGATAACGGTACTCGTGGGCCATGCGGTTCTCCTGGCTCTGCTTAGGGGCGAAGTCTACCAGACGACCGGTCCTGGCTCCTCGCCCCCACGCGGTCAGCCGAACTTGAGTACTTTGCGCTTCTTGCGCCGGCCCGCCTTGTCCTGAGCGCCCTTGTCGGCCGCCCCGAGGGCGGCGTCCGGACGCTGGGGCGTGGCCGGAGCGGCCTTCTCGGCCTCCCGCGCCTGGGCCTGAGGCTGCGCGCTCTTGCTCTGGCTGCCCCTGCCCTTCTCAGCCGTACCTCTGTCGGCTTTGCGATCGTCGGTCTTCGCCTTCGCGGCCTTACCCTGGCCGGTCTTCGGTTTGTCGGCCTTAGCCTGGTCCGCCTTGGCGGCGCCCCTGCCGGCCTGCGCGTCCTTGGCCCTGGCGCCAGCGGCTTGCTTCTGTTTGGCCTCGGCCGCCTGCTTACCCTTGGTGCCCGTAGCCTGCTTGCCTTGCTGAGTGGCCTCGCTGGCTTTGCCGCCCTTCCCGTTCTGGCCGGTTTGAGTGGCCTGGGCAGCCTGCTTGCCACCCTTGGCAGCGGCGGGCTTGCGCGTCTGGCGCGGGTCGTCCGCTACGCCTTCGGCCACGCCCTGCACGGGGCTCTTGAGCACCTTGGGCGGGCGGGTATCTACCACGCGCTCCTCGGGCTCCACTTCCGGCATCTCCATGTCGGCGGGTATGAGGTCTATCTGCCGCTGCGTGGGGTTGGCGGCTAGTATGCGCACCTCCACCCGGTCGCCTAGGCGGTACTTCTTGCGCGTGTGCTTGCCCATGAGCATGAGGGCGTCCTCTAGGTAGAGGTAGTAGTCGTCCATGAGGTGGCTCACGTGCATGAGCCCCTCCACCCCGTTGGGCAGCTCGAGGAACACCCCGAAGTTGGTCACGCCCACGATGGTGCCGGTGTAAGCCGTGCCCACCTGGTCCTTGGCCCAGCGCGCGTGGAAGTAACGGGTGAGGTCGCGCTCGGCGTCTTCCGCCACGCGCTCGCGCTCGCTGACGTGCTCGGCCAGGCGCGGGAAGTCCGTGCGCATGCGCTCCTTGAGCGTGGGCGAGAGGCGGTGCTGGAGCATGCCGCGCACCACACGGTGCACGACCAGGTCGGGGTAACGGCGGATGGGGCTGGTGAAGTGCAGGTAGCTGGGGAACGCCAGACCGAAGTGGCCCAGGTCCTCGCTCGAGTACTTGGCCTGCTTGAGGCTCCGCAGGAGCAGCGTGCTTACGAGCTGCGCCTCGGGCTTGCCGGCCGCTTGCCGCAAGATGGCCTGCAGGTCCTGCGGCTTGGTGTGCTCAAGGTCGAGGGTGTAACCGAGCTTGCCGAGCGCCTTCTGAAGCGCGGCGATCTTCTCGGCGCTGGGGTCTTCGTGTATGCGGAAGAGCGCCGGCACGTCGCGCCGGGTAAGTTCCTGCGCCACGAGCCGGTTAGCCAGCAGCATCAGTTCCTCGATCAGCTGCCGGGCCACGTCGGAACGGATGGGGGTCACGTGCAGGGTGCCTTCGTCGTCCACGTCGACCTTAGCTTCGGTGAAGTGGAAGTCGAGCGCACCCCCGCCAATGCGCGCCTTGCGCAGCTCCTGCGTGAGGTTGAGGAGCACCTTAACGTCGCGCTCAAGCTTGCGCTTGCCTTGCGGTAGGCGGCCACCGTCCGCGAACTTCTGCACCTGCTCGTAGGTCAGGCGCGCGTCGGACTGGATGACGGTCTCCTTGAACTTGAAGCCCTTGACCTCGCCGGTGCGGGTGATGTCCACGAACACGGATAGCGCCAGGCGCGCCTGCCCCTCCTCCAGCGAGCAGATGCCGTTGGAGAGTTCCTCCGGCAGCATGGGCAGCACGCGGCCCGGCAGGTAGACGCTGGTGGCGCGCTCCACGGCCTCCTCGTCGAGCGAGGTGCCTTCAGCCACGTAGTAACTTACGTCGGCTATGTGGATGCCCACGCGCAGCATGCCGTCGCGAGCGCTGTCGAGGCGCTCGACCGAGATGGCGTCGTCGAAGTCCTTGGCGTCCTCACCGTCCACCGTCATGGTGTTCACCTTGCGGTAGTCGGTGCGCCCGCCCATCATCTCGGCGGTCACGTTCTCGGGCACGGCCTTGGCCTCGGCCATGGTGTCGTTGTCGAACTCGGCCTTCAAGCCGTACTTGACGATCACCGCGCGGGTTTCGACCTCGGGGTCGTCGCTGTCGCCGAGGAACTCGAGGACCTCGCCGAACGGCTCCTTCTCGCCCGATACTTCGGGCCACACCATGCCCACCACGATCCGGGAGCCGCCCTCAAGCTTGCCGACGGAGTCGGGGGTCAGGAGGATGCGCTCGCGTAACCTAACGCTGTCGGGTCGCAGGATGGCGTAACCGCGGGCGTACTCGAGGGTGCCTACCACCTGCTGGTAGCCGCGCTCCACCACGCGCACGATCTCGCCGCTGGGGCGGTCGTCGTCGCCCTTCTGCGGGTTGGGGCGGGCGATGACCCGGTCGGTGTCCCACGCGCCGCCTAGCCGGTCGGCGGGTATGAAGAGGTCCTTGCCGCCTGCGTCGGAGATGACGAAGCCGTAGCCGCCGGAGGCGACCTGCAGCTTGCCGACGATGAGGTTCATCTCCTGGGGCAGGCCGTAAGTGCGGCGCCTGGTGCGTACCAGGTCGCCGCGGTCGACGAGTTCAGCCAGCACGGTGCGGAGCGAGCCGCGGTCGTCCAGCTTCAGTCTGCGTTGTATGTCTTGGACGTGCCAGGGGCGCTCCGGATGATCATGGAAGAAGCGCATCACCTGGTCGATGTTGGTATCAGCCATCGGAGCAAGTGTAGCGCGCCGGACGGGGGTCAGCCGCGCGGCGCAGCCCAGCTCTTGCGGCTGCGGGCACCTGCTGGTGTGTTTCGGAGCGCGAGACCCGGCTCAGCCGACCCGCAGCGTTTCGCTTTCGGCCAGGCTGCGTAAGGCGTTGAGCGCAGGCGAGGCGCTGAAGACCTCTAATGACCGCAGCGCACTTTCGGCCTCCTCAGCGATCCGCTCGCGCGCCAGGTGGTGGGCGCCGTGCTCGAGGATGAGGGCCACCATGCGCTCCACGTCGCCTGGGCGCCCGGCGCGCCTTTCCAGGATGGCGCGGGCTTCAGCCAGGTTGTGCTCGAGGATGAGGACTAGCACCGGGTAGGTGGCTTTCCCCTCGCGCAGGTCGCCGCCTACCGGCTTGCCGAGACGGTCGGCGGAGCCGAGGAGGTCGAGGTAGTCGTCCTGCATCTGGAACGCGCGGCCGTACGCCAGCGCGTAGTCGCGCAGGGCAACCACCTCTTGCTCCGGCGCGCCGGCCAGGAGGGCCACTCCCTCGCAGGCGGCGGCGAGCAGCGCAGCGGTCTTGCCTTCGATGACGCGGTGGTAGTTCGCGTAGGAGTAGTCGGTGAGGGAGGCGACCTGGAACTGCAGCACCTCGCCCTCGCAGATGGCGGCGGCGGTTTCTGACATGAGGTGCGTGAAGTGCGGACTGCCGGTGCGGGCCAGCAGGCCCAGCACGCGCGCCAGCATGAAGTCGCCGGACATGACGCTGACGACGTTGCCGTAGCGTTTGAAGGCGGCTTCGCTGCCGCGGCGCGTGTCCGCGTCGTCTATGAGGTCGTCGTGCAGGAGCGACGCTGAGTGCAGCAGTTCGACCGCTAGCGCCACCTGCATGGTGGCTTCCTCGTCGGCTCCCAGGAGCTTGCCGGTCAGGAACGCCAGGCTGGGCCTGAGGCGCTTGCCGCCCGCTGCCACCAGGTCCTCGCCGATGGCCTCTATGAAGGCCACGTTCGACTGGAGTTCCTCAGGGAGGCGCTCCTCGAAGCGGCGCAGGTCGGCTGCGATCAGGTCGAACATAGGGGTCAACTATAACCAGTGCCCACGCTGGTCAGAGAGCGCTGCGACGCGGCGCCGTGCGCGCTTCAGCCGCCGGGCTGGAGGTAGTACGCGAGGCGTTTCAGGCCGGCCACGAAGTCGATGGGCTCCACCCGCACTTCCTCCGGCACCTGCAGCACGGTGGGCGTGAAGTTGAGGATGCCGCGGATGCCGGCCTGCACGAGCGCCTCGGCGGCGTCCTGCGCTACCCCTACGGGCACGGTCAGGAACGCGATGTCCAGCTGTAGTTCCGGCACGCGCTGCTCAAGCTCGTTCATGCCGTACACCTGCAGGTCGCCGAAGCGCTGACCGACCTTGGCGGGGTCCGTGTCGAAGCCGCAGCTGAGGCGGAAGTTGTAGTTGTTGAAGTAGGGGTAGTCCACTAGCGCCTGCCCGAGGCGACCCATGCCGATTATGGCTACGTTCCAGTCGCGGGTGAGGCCGAGGAGGCTGCTGAGCTCGCGGCGCAGGATGGCCACCGTGTAACCGCGACCGCGCGTGCCGCTAGCTTCGGCGTGCACGAGGTCCTTGCGCACCTGGTGAGCGGAGACGCGCGCGGCCGCGCCGAGCTCCTCGGAGGTCACGTAGTCGACCCCGCTCTGCTCCAGGTTGGTGAGAACTCGCAGGTAGCCGACCAGCCGGCTGATCGTTACGGACGGGATCTGTTTAGGCATAGGGCTGCCTGGCTTCGCTGTCGGCCTCGCTACTCATGTTCAGAGCCCGCGGGCGAAGTTCTCGATCCCCTCCGCCGCCAGTCGGCTCTGGGCGTCGGACAGCGCCGCGCCCTGGTAGGGGCCGACGAGGAGCTTGAGGAGTTCGCCTTCCTGAACTTCGGTGACGGTGAAGCCGATGCCTTCCAGGCGTTCGCGCTGAGGCAGGGAGCTCTCGCGGTTGGCGTACGCGCCGACCTGCAGGTAACGACCCGTGGCCGAGGCGGTGGGGGCAGGGGGCGCAGCCGGAGTGGTGGTGCTGGCCGCGGGCGCCGCCGGGGTAGCGGTAGCGGGCGCAGCCGGAGTGGTGGCTGGCGCCGACGCCACGGCGTCGTCGGGTTCGTAGCGGTAGACGGTGGGGTCGACCACGCCGAAGCTGCCGTCGACCTGGCCGGCTACGCGGCGGGCCTCGGCGTCGGTGGCGTAGGGCCCGAGCAGGACGATTGTCAGGTTGCCCTGCGTGCCGAGCAGCACGGGGTAACCCGCGCCCTGGAACTGCTGGGCGAGGCGCTGCGCGTTGTCGGCGTTGCCGAAGGCGCCGACCGACACGCGGTAGGAGGCCTCGTCGGCGTCCGCGCTGGCGGCCACGGGCGTGGCCGTGCTGGCCGTTGTGCTGGGGGTGGTGCTGGGGGTGGTGCTGGGCGTAGTCGCGCTGGGCGCGGTCGTGCTGGGCTGCGTGCCGGCCGCCGGGGCGGTGGTGCTGGGCGTGGCGCCCGAGGGCGGTAACGCGGTCACGCCGCCTGTGGTGCCAGCGGTGCCTGTAGCGCCGGTGGCGCCTTCAGTGGTGCCGCCGGAGGTACCTGACGTACCTGCCGTGCCCGGCTGCGTAGCCGGCGTGCTGCCAGTGGCGCCGCTACCGCTGGGCGGCAGCACAGCGATGCCCTCGCTGCTGGGGCTGGCGGGTGGGGCTTCGGTGCCTGCGGCGCCGGTCTGCTCGGAACCAGAACCGGTCTGCTCGGAGCCAGCAGGGGTGGGCGTGGTTACGCCCGGCTGGCCCGCGGTTGCGCCTGTTGGGGAGCCCGGCTGAGTAACGCTGGGCTGTGTGGTGCCGGGCGTGCTGGGGCTGGTTATGGGCGTGGAGGGTTGCGGGGTGGTGGTGCCACCGCCGCCCTGCCCGAACGGGAAGAACGAGCCACCCGAGATGAGGGTAGCGATGATACCGGCGATCACGGCCACTAGAGCCACGCCGATCAGCAAGTCGGGCCAGTTGCGCCTAAGCCAGTCCATGGATCCCATTCTAAGGCTTGTGCCAGGTAATTGGTCCAACCTCGGTTCCTGAGCGGCTGTAACGGCCGGTCAGGAACCGAGGTTGGGAACTCAGAGGTAGGACGTGATGGCCGTGCAGGCCGGCTGGAAACCGGCCTCGCAGGCGCCGACCCAGGCGTCGCGGGCACCGCCGCGGCGATCCTGGGAGTACAGCGCCCAGCCAAGGTTGTAGAGGCTCTCTGAATCGGCCGGGTTCTGGTCGATGAGGAGCTCGTAGACGGTCTGCGCTTCGGAGTAGCGCTGCGCGGCCAGGTAGCCGGCGCCCAGGTTCACGCGCGATTCGATGCTGTTGGGGTTCAGTTGCACCGCGCGCTCGAAGTTGCGAACGGCGGAGGCGTAATCGCCGAGCTGGTAAGCCGCGAGGCCGCTCCACAGTTGCACCTGCGGGTCGTTCGGGCGGGCGTCGAGCACTTGGCGCAGTTCGAGGTCGGCGGCGGTGAAGTCGCCGGCGCGGTAGTGCGCGCGGCCGGCTATGAAACGCGCCTCGATGAGCAGGTTGGGGTCATCCAGACGGCGGATGGCCTCCTGGGCGTTACTGAGCGCGGCGGCGTTCTGGCCAAGCATGTCGTTGGCGCTGGCGAGCGCCAGGTAGACCTCCGCGCGGTCGCCTCCCAGTTGCTGGGCGCGCTCGAGCGGCGCCAGGGCGGCGCGGGTCTGGCCGCCTTCCAAGTAGCTGACGCCCAGGTTGTACTGCGCCTCCCAGGAGGAGGAGTCTATGGCCACGGCGCGTTCGAAAGATTCGGTGCCCTTCGCGTCGCGCCCGAGGCTGCGCTGCAGCGTGCCGAGCTTGACGAGGATGTTGGCCTGGGCGGCGGTGTCGTTCACGGCTTCGGCCTTCTGCAGGGCGCGCTCCAGCGACCAGATGGCGTAATCGATCTGGCCCTGGCTGACGTAGATGTCGGAAACGAGCGAGCTAACGCGGTGGTCGCCGCTCTCGGCTTCGAGGGCGGTGAGTTCCGGCAGCGCTTCGAGCCCGCGGCCGGCGTTCTGCAGGGCCTGGCCGCGCCTGAGGATGTACTCGGCGTTGGCGGGTTCGAGTTCGAGAGCGGCGCCGTAAGCGTCGGCAGCTCCACTCCAGTCACCCGTTAGTTCCAGCTGGCCGGCGAGGCCGAGTTGGGCCTGCACGCGGTCTGCGGCGCTGGCCTCGGGTTCGGCCTGCTGCAGGGCGGCGCGGAACGCCTCCGCCGCTTCAGCGGGGCGGCGCAGCCGCGCGAGGGTCACGGCGCGGTTGAAATGCCCGTCGAAGCGCTCGGGGTAGAGGCGGGTGACCTCGTTGAACTCGAACAGGGCGGCTTGATAATCGCCCCTGGAGAACTGCGCTATGCCGAGGCCGTAGTGGGCGTCGCCCGAGAGGTAGTCGAGGGCTATGGCCTCGAGGAAGCTCTCGCGCGCCTGGTCGTACTCGCCTAGTTCGTACTGGGCGTTCCCCAACGCCACCCAGGCGGTGACACTGCCAGGATTGGCCTGGACCTCTGCGCGTAGCTGGGCCAGCGTCGACTGCCCCCAAGCCGGCGAGAGCAGGAGAACGGCAGCTAGAACGGCGAGGACCGCCTTGCTGCTCCACCTGCGATTACCTAGAACCATTCCAGCCTCCAGATCGCGGTGCTGTACGCCGACCCGACCAGTGAGCAAATCAGCCGTTGGCAGCGTGTGCTACGCGAGAATCGGTGCCAAGTCTATAACGAGCCCGCCCTGGCGGCATGTGAAAAGCACTACCTGATGCACCCGTTCTAAGCGGCAACTACAGCGTGCTGGAGGCGCCCTGCAGCGCCAACTGGCCGCACGCGGCCCCGGCGTCGCGCCCGCGGCTGAACCTCACCGAGACGCTGACCCCCGCCTGCTTCAGGGTGTTCTCGAAGTCGGCCAGTCGGCCGCGCGGTGTGCCGCTGAAGCCGGAGTCCGTCCAGGGGTTGAACGGTATGAGGTTCACGTGGCTGTTGAGGTTCTTGAGGAGCCGCGCTAGCTCGCGCGCTTGCCAGACGTGGTCGTTGACGCCGTCCAGCATGGTGTATTCGATGGTTATGCGTCGGCTTATCTTCTCCTGCCATTCGTGCAGGGCGGCCATGATCTCGGGCACCGGCTGCGCGTGGGCGGTGGGGATGATGCGGGCGCGAGTCTCCTGGTCCGGCGCGTGCAGGCTCACGGCGAGCACCAGCGGCAGCCCCTCCCCCATCAGCTTGCGGATGCGGTTGGGCAGGCCGACGGTGGAGAGCGTGATGCGCCGCGGCGACATGTCGAGCGCTTGCGGGTCTATGAGCGTGCGGATGGCGCCTACGGCGTTGTCGTAGTTGAGGAGCGCCTCGCCCATGCCCATGAGCACCACGTTGCGGATGCTGGTGGGCTCGATACCCTCGAGGCGCGCGACCACTACCAGCTGGGCCACGATCTCGCCGCGGGTGAGGTTGCGGCCGAAGCCCATTGCGCCGGTAGCGCAGAAGGCGCAGCCGGCGGGGCAGCCGACCATGGAGCTTATGCACAGGGTGCGGCGGCCGGCATACGGCATGTAGACGGCTTCGGTCTGCTTACCGTCCTGCAGGGTGAATAGGTAGCGCACGGAGCCGTCGAAGGAGGCGAAGCGTTCGGCCGCCACGAACGGGTCGACGAGGTACTCGGCGGCCAGCTCCTCGCGCATGACGGCGGGCACGTTTGTCATATCGGCGAAGCTGGCGGCGGCCTGCCGGTAGAGCCAGTCGGCTAGCTGCTGGCGCCTGAAGCCGGGCTGCCCCGCGGGTAGCGGCAGCTCCGCCACCTCGTAGTCGTACAGGCTCGGCAGGCTGGCTCGCTTAGCCGCGCCGGCCGTGGCCATGGGCAGGTCGCCCAGCTGCTTGGGTATCTCGGCACTCACGTCAGGGAGGTTACCGCTTGAGCGGCGCGATATCATGCCCGTAACCGACATCGGCGGGCCGGTAATCCTAGGCGGGAGGGTCAATGCTGACGCGCAAGGTCAAGACGATAGGCATGGTGCTGGCGGGCGGTAAGGGCTCGCGGCTGCACCCACTTACCTGGAAGCGCACCAAGCCCTCCGTGCCGTTCGGCAGCAAGTACCGCATCATCGACTTCGCGCTCAACAACATGATCAACTCCGGCGTGTACGGCATCTACGTGCTCACGCAGTTCAAGGCGCAGTCACTAACGGAGCACATCCAGCGTCACTGGCGCTTCGGCACGTTCTTAGATGATCACTTCATCACGCTGGCGCCGGCCCAGATGTACCTGTACGAGGAGCTGGGCGCCGAGTGGTACCGCGGCACCGCGGACGCCATCTACCAGAACTTGCACCTGGTGGACAACCACAACGTGGACCTGGTGGCCATCTTCTCGGGCGACCACATCTACAAGATGGACATCGGTCACATGATCGAGTACCACCTCGATAACGACGCCGACGTGACTATAGCCGCCTACCCGACGCCGGTGGAGGACGGTCGCCGTTTCGGCGTGCTGCAGGTCGATAACGACTGGCGTATCACCGAGTTCCAGGAGAAGCCTGAGACGCCCAAGGCCATCCCGGGCCGCGCTTCGCACTGCCTGGCCAGCATGGGTAACTACGTGTTCAAGCTCGACGCCTTGGTGCAGATGCTGCAGGAGGACGCGGGCCGCGCCGACTCCGAGCACGACTTCGGCAAGAACGTGCTGCCGCGCGCGCTCGAGGACGGGCGGCGGCTGTTCGCGTACGACTTCGCGCGTAACCCCATCCCGGGCCAGGAGGGCCCCAACACGTACTGGCGCGACGTGGGCACGCTCGACTCGTACTGGGAGGCCAGCATGGACCTGGTGGCGGTGGAGCCCGAGTTCGACCTGTACAACGAGGAGTGGCCGCTACGCACCTCCGCGGAGTTCTCGGCGCCTGCTAAGTTCGTGCACGAGGAGGAGGGCCGCCGCGGGCAGGCGTTCAACTCGCTGCTGGCGGGTGGGGTCATCATCTCCGGCGCCACCGTGCGGCGCTCGCTGGCCTTCCGGCGCGTGCGGGTCAACTCTTACGCCCTGGTCGAGAACTCGGTGCTGTTCGACAACGTGCGGATCGGGCGCCACGCGGTGGTTCGCAACGCCATCATCGATAAGAACGTGGAGGTGCCCGAGGGCGAGGAGGTGGGCGTGGACCTCATGCATGACCGCCTGCGGGGCCTCACGGTCAGCCCAAGCGGCCTGGTCACGGTCCCTAAGGGCTTCAGGTTCGAGTAAAGCCTAAGGCCCTAAGGCGCGCCGCGTCGCGCATGCACCACGCCCGGGCGTGAAGAGGCATTAACCTAGGGTTCCGTCCTATACAGCCGCGGCTCATGCAGCGGTGATACCCTTCTGAGGATATAGGTTCGGGGATAGTGCCTAGGCGCTACTTTCGTTCTTCCCGCGGCGCCCGCGCTGCCTTAACCCCTGGAGGCCTTCGTTGAGACGATCGTTCAATCCCTGGCTGGTCGTGATGCTGCTCATACTCGGCATCTTCGTCTTCAACCAGTTCAATTCGAACGGGACCACCCGAGACATCAACTACTCCACCTTCACCTCCCTCGTCGAGGAGGGCAAGGTCGCCAGCGTGGTGGTGGACCGCAGTAACGGCGTCATCACGGGCGACCTGACCACCGAGACGCAGGTCACCATCCAAGGTGAGCCGCAGACCATCCGCAGCTTCCGCACCACGGCTATCCTCACGGACTCGCTGCTGGAAGAGATGCGCGGCAGCGTGGACGCCGTCACCATCCGCAACCCGCCGCAGTGGACTGGCCTGCTGCTCACGTTCCTGCCCATCCTGGTGCTCATCGCCTTCTTCTGGTTCGTGTTCATGCGCGCTCAGGGCGGACCCAACCAGGTCATGCAGTTCGGGCAGTCCAAGGCTAAGACCTTCGGCCGCGAGAACAAGGTCAACACCACCTTCGTGGACGTGGCGGGGCACAAGGAAGCCAAGCAGGAGCTCATCGAGGTCGTCGACTTCCTGAAGACGCCTCAGAAGTACCTGCGCATAGGCGCCGAGATCCCGAAGGGCGTGCTGCTGGTGGGCCCGCCGGGCACCGGTAAGACGCTCCTGGCGCGCGCCGTGGCTGGCGAGGCCGGCGTGCCGTTCCTGACCGTGTCCGCTTCCGAGTTCATGGAGATGTTCGTGGGTGTGGGCGCCAGCCGTGTGCGCAGCCTCTTCGAGGAGGCGCGCAAGTCGGCGCCGTCCATCATCTTCATCGACGAGCTCGATTCCATCGGCCGGCGCCGCGGTGCTGGCATCGGTGGCGGTCACGACGAGCGCGAGCAGACCCTCAACCAGATCCTGTCCGAGATGGACGGCTTCGAGAAGGACACGTCGGTCATCATCATCGCGGCCACCAACCGGCCCGACATCCTCGACCCGGCGCTCCTGCGCCCGGGCCGTTTCGACCGTCAGGTCACCATCGGGCTGCCCACCCAGACCGAGCGCAAGGAGATCCTCAAGGTCCACGTGCGCAACAAGCCCATCTCCGACGACGTCGACCTGGGCCGCCTGGCGGAAGCCACCCCGGCCTTCTCGGGCGCCGACCTCGAGAACCTCACCAACGAGGCCGCGCTCATAGCCGCTCGCAACAACAAGCAGATCATCAGCTGGACCGACGTAAACGAAGCGCTCGACCGCATCACGCTAGGCCTCAGGCGCGGCAGCCTCGTGCCCACCGAGGAGGAGCGCCGCAACCTGGCGTATCACGAGTCCGGTCACGCTGTGGCTTACGCCGCGCAGCCCGTCCTGGGCGACATCCGCAAGGTCACCATCATGCCGCGCGGCGGCGCCGGCGGCTTCATGGCGCCCCTCTCCAAGGAGGAGATGTTCTACGACGTGGAACGCTTCCGCTCGCAGCTGCGGGTGGCGTTCGCGGGGCGCGTGGCCGAGAAGAAGATCACGGGCACCATCTCGTCGGGCGCCAGCAACGACCTGAAGCAAGCCACCGAGATGGCTAAGCAGATGGTGCTGGACCTCGGCATGGGTAACCGCGAGTACGTGGCGTGGGGCTCGGACCAGGGGCCCATCTTCCTGGGCGGCGAGATATCGCGCCGTAAGGACTTCTCCGAAGAGACCGCCCGCGAGCTGGAGGAGGAAGTCAGCGAGATCCTCCGCAGCAGCTACCTGGAGACCGAGGAGCTCCTGGAGCAGAACTGGGTGACGGTCGAGGCCGTAGCCGAGGCGCTGCTGGAGCGCGAAACGATCGACGGCAAGCTCATCCATAAGGCGCACCAGATGGCGCTGGAGGGTAAGAGCGCGGCCGAGATCAAGGAGTGGATAGTAGCTTCCGCGGAGGCGTCCGAGCGGCGCCTGCAGGAGCTGGAAGAGCGCGAGAAGGAGGCGGTGCAGGAGCGCGAGAAGCACGCCGCCGAGCATGGCCGCCACGGCCCGTTAGAGCCGCGCCCGGAGCCGCGCCCTGTGGGCGAATCCGGCGATTGAGCCTGCGTTACC
>JBBAFX010000040.1:0-13152 GCA_041655195.1 Trueperaceae bacterium | reverse complement strand
GGGCTCGGAGACGTAGAGCCGGCACAAGGTACCTCTTCAGAACCCTAGGGATTTTCGGGTTCACAGTTCGCGTTTACGCGAAATCGCAGACTGTGAATCCGAAAAACCGTAGGGCTTTCGAAGGGACACCTCGCCACAGGACGGCTCATGCCTAGACCCAACCAGAACCTCGCCTAGAATCTGCGCCCCAATCGCCAGGCCGAGGTCACCAACCCTCCCGGCGGTACCGCCTTTATTCCACCGTCACGCTCTTGGCGAGGTTCCGCGGTTGGTCCACGTCGCGGCCCAGGCGGTGCGCCACCTCGTACGCCAGGAGTTGCAGCGGCACGGCGTCGACCACCGGCGCCAGCGCCTCCAGCGTGCGCGGCACCCGCAGCACGTGCTGAGCGTGCGCGGCGGCGCGGTCATCGTCATCGTTCACGACCGCCACCACCAAACCATCGCGGGCACGGACCTCCTGCATGTTCGACACCGTCTTATCCAGAAGCGCTGACGCTGTGGCCACCACCACCACCGGCAGCTCCCTATCGATCAGAGCTATGGGACCGTGCTTCATCTCCCCCGTCGGGTACGCCTCGGCGTGGATGTAACTGATCTCCTTCAGCTTCAGCGCGCCCTCCAGCGCCGTCGGGAAGTTCACGCCGCGCCCCAAGAACAACGCGCTGCGGGCGCCCTTGATGACCTCCGCCACCGCGCCGATCTCGTCCCTACGCTTCAAGACCGCCGACACCTGATTCGGCAACTCGCGCAAGCCCTGCACCAACGCCCGCGCCTCCTCGTCAGGCAAGGTGCCACGCGCACGCGCAAACCACAACGCCAGCAGCGCGAACGCCGCCACCATGCCCGTGTAAGCCTTCGTGCTAGCCACACCGATCTCCGGACCCGCATGGATGTACAGCACGTCATCCGCCTCGCGGCTGATGCTCGACCCCTTCGCGTTCAGCACAGCCAACGTGCGAGCGCCACGGCGCTTCGCCTCGCGCAGCGCCTCTAACGTGTCGATCGTCTCGCCCGACTGGCTCACCACCACGCACAAGGTGCGCTCATCGATGACCGGCTCGCCGTAACGGAACTCCGACGCCACCTCCACGCTGGCATCCAAGCGCGCCAAACGCCGCAACAGCACCGCGCCGACCTCCCCCGCGTACGACGCCGTGCCAGCCGCAGTGATGACCACCCGGTCGACCGCCAACGCGTCCAGGCCCAGGTCCAACTCCGCGTCCAACCCGTTACGCGCCAGCCGGCCGCCCAGCGTGTTCTGCAGCACCGTTGGCTGCTCGTAGATCTCCTTCAACATGTAATGCTCGAAGCCGCCCTTCTCAGCAGCCTCCGCGTCCCACTCCACCGTGTCGACCGCTCGTTCACGAGGCTGACCGTCCAGGCCCGTAACCACCACGCCGTCGCGGCTGATCTCGGCCACGTCGCCATCCAGCAGGTACACCACCGAGCGTGTGTACGGCAGCAGCGCCGGCACGTCGCTCGCCAAGTAGTTCTCGCCCTCACCCAACCCCAGCACCAACGGGCTCGTGTGGCGCGCCGCTACCAGCGAGTCATGCGCCGCGTGCGCCACCACCAGCGCGTACGCGCCCTCCACATGCGACAGCGCCGCGCGCACCGCCGCCGCCAAGTCAGCGGGCAAGCCGGCGGCTTCCCGCGCGGCGTACGCCTCCTCCACCAGGTGCACCAGCACCTCGGTGTCGGTCTCCGAAAGGAACACGTGACCCACAGCGCTCAGGCGCTGCCTCAACTCCACGTAGTTCTCGATGATGCCGTTATGAATGACCGCCAAGTGGCCATCCTCAGAGAGGTGCGGGTGAGCGTTCGTGTCGTTAGGCCGGCCGTGCGTAGCCCAGCGCGTGTGCCCCAAACCCAAGCCACCCACGATGGTCGTGTCCGCCACGGCTTCCTTCAGGGCCTGCAGTTTGCCGGCGCGCTTCACCATCTGCAGCGCGCGCGGCGCCCGCGACGTGGCGGGGCCCGCCTTCAGGTCGCTAAGTTCATTGATAACGAGGCCAGCCGAATCGTACCCACGGTACTCAAGGCGCGACAGGCCGTCCAGGATCACCGACGCGGCCTCACGGCCGCCGACGTAACCGACGATTCCACACATAAAACAGTTGTCCTCCGCATTGGGGGAAAGTACTAAGCGACGTTGCTATCGCGGCCATGCTCGGGGGGCGGAGAAACCCACGCGAACACCTGAATATTAGGAACGGTTGTTACCCCGGACGTGCTCGAGTGAGGGGGTGCTGCTCAGGAGGGGCCCGCAGACTTGCGCTTAAGCGGCCATAGCCGCCAGCGTTCGCACTTTCGGTCCTAAGGCGATCAGCCTTTAGAACCTATCCCCCGGCGCCGAGCGCTAACACGCTCCGACCCGGAGGCCCTCCACCTCGTCACCAGGCTGCCCTGCGCCATACCGCGCGTTACTGAAGCGAACCTGGGCTTGCGCTACCTCGGCGTCCTTAGCAGTGGTTCTCCTCGTCACCTCCGGCGTTCCGACCTGAGCAACTGGATAGCACACCGGTTGTCACAGAACTATCACTCAGTTCCAGGGATCGCCCTCGACGAACCAGTTCCTTAGGCCCCTCAACACGCTCTGCTCAAGCTCGCTCTCCGGCGGCTCCAGAAGCGTATACAGCACGATACTTCGCCCCATAGTCACTAGCGGTGAGCGCTGCAACGTGCTGCTCATACCGAACGGGGCGTTCACGGGCGGGTAGTAGATGGCGCGCTGATCGGTCACGCTGCGCTCGATGGGCATGGCGGTCACGAACGCCACTAGCATGGCGAGCCCCAGCACCAACCCGCCGAAGCCGCCAGCCACCATGCTGGGCCAGCGCTGCCGCAAACCAGGCGACGCCAGGCGTTGAGAAAGTACCGCCAGGAGCACGCCGCCGAGCACGGCCGCAGCTATGGCCAGGAGGGGGCTACGCGAGCCCACCACCAACAGGGGCTTGAGCAGGAGCACGGCGCTCACGCCCACAACCAAGCCAACCAGGCGACGTTGCGCCCCGAAGGCAGTAGCCACGGCCACGATCAGCACCAGAACGGCGTCAACCCAGGTGATTCCCATCATGCGCGAACATCGTAGCCCGCACCTTTCACGCTCCTGATGACATTCTGCATAAGCGCGTCGACCTCCGCGTCCGTCAACGCGCGGTTCTCAGCGCGGAACCGGAACCGCAACGCCACGCTGCGCGTGCCCGCCTCCAACCGGCCGCCCTGGTACACGTCGAACGGTTCCAACGTGAGGAGCAGCGGCCCCGCCGCGTCCGCGCACAGCGCCTTCAACGCCGCGAAGCTGACCGTGTCCGGCGCGATGATGGCCAGGTCGCGCTCGGCGTACGGCTGGCGGTTGATCTCCTCGAAACGGATGACGCGGCCCTCCAGCGGTAGCGCCAGCTCCGCCACGTACACCTCGCCCAGCTCGTAGCGCGCGGCCACCTCCGGGTGCAGCCGACCGGCGTGACCCACGTGGCGGCCGTTCCAGCTCACCGCCGCGGCTACGCCTGGGTGCAGGAACGGCGCGTCCGTAGCGGGATCGCCGACCGGTGCCATGACCAGCTCCGCGCCCACCAGGGCCGCCGTGGCCTCCAGGATGCCCTTGAAGCTGTAGAAGTCGCCCTTCAGCTCCGCGCCCCAGCCACTGCCTGCGCGGGGGCCCGTGGTCAGCAGCGCGAGCCGCTCGAGCTCATCCTCAAGGAACACGCGGCCGACCTCGAAGAGCCCGAGCGCCGGCAGGCGCCGGTTCCCCGCGGCTGCCGCCAGCAGACCCGGGTAGAGGGCGGTGCGCAGCACGCCGCGCTCCACGCCCTGCGGCTCCTTGAGGAACACGTGCGGGGCGGGCGCGTTAGCGCGGCGCAGCTCGTCCTCGCCGGTGAAGACGTAACTGACGGTCTCCTGCAGGCCCGCCGCCGCCAGGCGCACCTTCAGCTCGCGGTGGATTGGGTCAGCGGCGGACGGCACGAAGTGCATGTCGGGCACGGTCTCGCCTATGTGCTCGTAACCGTGCAGGCGCGCCACCTCCTCCACCACGTCCTCCTCGATGCTCATGTCGTAACGCCAGCTGGGCGGCGTCACGAGCCAGTCGTCATCGCCGCGCTCTACGACCTGGCAGCCGAGCCGTTCCAGGTAAGCGCGTTGGTCCGCTAGCGGCACGTCGAAGTCCATGAGGAACTGCACGCGCGACGGCCGGAACGCCACCGCGGGCCGGGTGATATCGCAGCCTGTAACGCTGACGCTGCGGTCCACGGTGCCGCCGGAGACCTCCGCGATGAGCGTGGCCGCGCGCGCGGAGGCCAGCAGCTGCAGGTTGGGGTCCACGCCGCGCTCGAAACGCGTGCGCGCGTCCGTGACGAGCTTGTGGCGCTGCGCGGTGCGGCGCACGGTGACGGGATCGAAGTTCGCCACCTCCAGCGCCACGTCGGTGGTGGCGTCGCTGACGCTGTCGTGCCGTCCGCCCATGACGCCGGCCAGGCCGATGGCTACGGACTGGCCGTCCGCGCCGGGGGTGGCGATGAGCAGGTCGGCGGGGTCGAGTTCGAGCACCTCTTCGGTGAGGAGCTCGAGCGTCTCGCCCGGGCGGGCGCGCCGTACCTGGATCACTCCGCCGCCGAGCTTAGCGAGGTCGTAAGCGTGCGACGGCTGGCCGAGTTCGAAGGTCACGAAGTTCGTGACGTCGATGAGGTTGTTCCTTGGGCGCAGGCCTATGGCGCCTAGGCGGCGCTGCAGCCAGAGTGGGCTAGGGAGCACCTTGACGCCTCTTATGCCCCGCAGCGTGAAGCGTGGGCAGCCAGCCTCGTCGTCTATCTGGATGGCGAGGCCGTCACCGCCGCCGGGTTCGCCGCTGTCTAGCCCTTGCGCAGGGTGCTTGTAGGGCACTCCCAGTTTGGCCGCCACGTCGCGGGCTACGCCTAGGAGGGAGAAGGCGTCGGCGCGGTTAGGCGTGAGCTCGACTTCGATGATGGTTTCGCTCCCCCACAGGGTGCTCAGGTCCGCTCCGAGCGGGGCGTCTTGCCCGAAAGTGATGAGCCCGCCAGCGTGGTCGTAGAGGCCGAGCTCGCGGGGGCTGCAGAGCATGCCGTTGCTGGCCACGCCGAGCATCTCGCGTTGGCCGACCTCGAGCCCGTCGCCACCGCCGGCGGCTGGCAGGCGCGTGCCGGGGAGCGCGAGGGCGGTGCGCATGCCGACCGTCACCACGGGCGCGCCGCACACCACCTGGTGCGTGCTACTGCCGTCGGTAACCAGAGTGCGTTTGAGGTAGTCGGAGCCCTCTATGGGTTCGACCTCGAGCACGTCCACCACCACGACGCCGGCGGGCGCTCCGGGGTGCTCCGTCACGTTCTCGACGGCTAGGCCCAGGCCGTCCATGATTTCTACGAGTGCGTCTACATCCGGAAGCGGCTGGTCGAAGAAGGTCTGCAGCCAGCTGAGGGGGAGCTTCACAGGATGCCCCTGAACTGTTCGAGCACACGCATGTCGCCTTGGTAGAAGTAGCGGATGTCAGGGATGGCGTACGGCACGAGCGCCAGGCGTTCGATGCCGAAGCCGAACGCGAAGCCAGTGACGCCTTCGTAGCCGACGGCTTCGAACACTTTGGGGTGCACCATGCCGCAACCGCCGAGTTCGAGCCATTCTTCTCGGCCGGAGCGGGGGTTGGTCCACCAGATGGCGAACTCGGCGCCGGGCTCCACGAACGGGAAGTAGGTGGGTTGCAGGCGTGTTTTGGTGCCTGGTCCGATGAGCGCTTGGGCCATCTCGTTGATGGCGCCGCGCAGGTCGGCCATGGTTATGCGCTCGCCGACCACTAGGGCTTCGAGCTGGTGGAACTGCGCTTCGTGGGTCACGTCCACGGCTTCGTTGCGGAAGACTTTGCCGGGCACCACGAGCTTGAAGGGCGGCTTGTGCGCTTCCATGTACCGGACCTGCATGGGGCTGGTGTGGGTGCGGAGCAGCCGACCGTCGGTGGTCCAGAAGGTGTCCTGCGTGTCGCGGGCGGGGTGGTCGGGCGGGAAGTTGAGGGCACTGAAGTTGTAATGGTCGGTCTCTAGTTCGGGGCCGGTGACGACCTCGTAACCGAGACTGCGGAAGACGTCGAGGAGCCGGTTGGTGACGAGTGTGAGTAGGTGCAGGCCGCCTTCGGTTGGGCGCGTGCCGGGCAGGGTCACGTCGACGCGTTCGCTGGCGAGTTGCTCGTCGAGCTTGCGGCGCTCTAGTTCGGCCTTGCGAGCTTCGATGGCGCTCTCGACGCTTTGCTTGAGGACGTTTATGCGTTGGCCTTGTTCGCGACGCTGGTCGGGGTCGAGCTTGCCGAGCTCTTTGAGGCGCTGGGTGATCTCGCCTTTCTTGCCGATGAGCCTCACCCGCAGCTCTTGCAGGGCGGCGGCGTCTGGGGCGGCGGCTATGTCGGCCAGCCACTGTGCAGCTTCGGGCGCTTCGGGCGTTTGGGACCCTGGGCGCTGCTCCGAACCTTCGGTCATGACATCAACTTCCTCTCAACCGGCGCCGCGCGCCGTCGTGCTCGGGTGGTTACGCGTCCTACACGAAAAAACCACCGCCCCTTGCGGGCAGTGGCGTACGCAGCGCGGAGTGCTCACTCCACGCTCAGCAGGTAAAGGCGCGGGAAGCCGCGGGGCTTCTCATGGCAACGAGTTTACGGCCGTGTAGGAGAGTAAGTCAACGCAGTGCAGCGGGTTGTGGGCTTGGCCTGGCGTGGTTGCCGGCCCTCAAAACCGCGCATGCAAGGCCGCCCGCCGCTCAATCGTCCAGCAGCGGACCAAGCACGAACAGGTCAACCAGGTAGCCGCACGACGCCAGCATAGTGTCGAACGCCAGGCTGCGATCAGCCACGCTGGAGACCCACTCCTTGGCGGCGTCGTCCGTGGCGAAGGGGCCCACCAGCGCCTCGCCCCCGTCGTAGTCAGAAGGCGCTAGCGGCAGCACCAGCTCCAGGCGCGTGCCGTCAGCGTCCGAAACCTCGCGGGCCACCGCGCAGCGGCCGCGCCACTCGGGTCTCTCCACCAACTCGAACAGGAAACCGAGCAGGCGCCGCGCCTCGTGCTTCTCCAGCGGCGGGTCCACGTACAGGGCAGACAGGCGGCCGACGCTGCTGCGCATGACCTCACACCCCGGGAAGAGCGTCAGCAGCAACGGAATCGCCACGTTCACGAACTCGGGGCTGGCCCGTAGGGCCTCACCGAACTCGCCCTCGCCAAGCGTGTGCTCTTCAGCGTCGTTCCTCACCCCGGCATGATAGCGCCCGCTCACTACTCCGGGCGCTCGCCGGTAGCCGCCAACCTGTAGCCACCAACCTTGCGAGAGTGCCCGTAGAAGCGCTATTATCATGGGCGGTAGTAGTCCCGACACTAGTCGAGCGGGTGGGTTCGGGAACCCACCCCTTTTCGTTGGGGCTAAGGAGGTAACATGGAACTCGCGCAGGCAGCCGCCGAGGTGCTCGGGCCCCTCGGGTATGAGGTGCTGGAACTAGATTTGGGCGCCTCCGGCAGGTCGCGCAGGGTGCTACTACGCATCGATAGGCTCGACGAAGCCGTCGTGTCCATGGACGACGTAGAACGCGCCTCAGAGGTGTTCGGTCTGGAACTCGACCGCCTCGACCCCTTCGAAGAGCCGTACAGGCTAGAGGTCGAGTCGCCCGGCAGCCAACGCCCCCTCGTTACCCCCCGCCACTTCGAACGCTTCAGCGGCCTGCTCGTCAACGTACGAGTCGGCGCCGAGAAGTTCAAGGGGCGCATAACGCGCGTTGAAGACGACACCGTTACCTTCGACGTGAACGGGCAGGAGCGGTCCCTCACCACCGCCCAGATCGACAGCGCACGCCTGGCCGAATGGCCCAGCGAACCGCGCTGAACAACAGCAGGCTTCACACGGCTAACCCGCACACGGCCACGCCGGAACAACTGAATAGACGGGAGAAGTGAATGAACAAAGAGTTCGTCGACGCGCTCAACATGCTGGCAGCGGAGCGCAACCTCGACAAAGACCAACTGCTAGCGAGCCTGGAAGAAGCCCTCGAACAGGCGTTCGAGCGCAACGTCATGCCAGGCAAGCAGATCGAGGTCGAACTGGACACCGACACGGGCGAGATGGACATCATGGTCATCCGCCGGGTGGTCGAAGAGGTCGAGGACGCCGATAAGGAGATCTCGCTCACCGAAGCCATGGAGCTCGACGACGAGGTCGAGGTCGGCATGGAGATGGAGTTCCCCGTCGACCCGGAGAAGTTCACCCGCATAGCCGTGCAGACCACCAAGCAGGTCATCACCCAGAAGATTCGCGAAGCCGAACGCGCCTACGTGTTCGAGGAGTACAAGGACCGCGCCGGCGACATCATGACCGGCGTCGTGAGCCGCACCGACAACAAACGCAACGTCTTCGTGGACTTAGGCCGCGGCGAGGCCATCATGCCCTCCAAGGAACAGATCCACGGCGAGCGCTACATGGTCGGCATGCGCCTCAAGGTGTACGTGCAGAAGGTCGAGCTATCGCCCCGCGGGCCGTCCATCCACGTCTCGCGCGCAGCACCCGAACTGCTCGAGTTCCTCATGCGCCAAGAGATCCCCGAAGTGGCCGACGGCACGGTCGAGCTGAAAGCCGTGGCCCGCGAAGCGGGTCTGCGCTCCAAGGTGGCGGTGGCGTCCAACAACCCCAACGTGGACCCCATCGGCGCCTGTATCGGTCACCGCGGCAGCCGCATCCAAGCCGTCACCGCCGAACTGCAACGCGAACGCGTGGACATCATCCAGTGGGACGCCAACCCGCGCGAGTTCATCCGCAACGCGCTCTCCCCCGCCAAGGTCGGCAACATCGAGCTCGACACCGAAGAGAAAGCCGCCCGCGTGACCGTGGGCTCCGACCAGCTGTCGCTGGCCATCGGTAAGAGCGGTCAGAACGTGCGCCTGGCACACAAGCTCACCGGCTACAAGATCGACCTGCAGCCCTCCGAGACCGTCAGCGACTTCGACGCCGCCATGCAGGCAGCCGCCTCGCGGCTCGAGAGCGCCGCGCAGGTCGAGAAGGGCCACGCGGCCTTCGACGCCCTCTTCTCCACCCCCACGGCCGCCACCGAAGAAACCGCCCCTGACGTAGAAGAAGCGGAAGAGGTAACAGCACCGGACGCTGGCGACGACGCCGGCGAGGGGGAACAGGCCTCCTGAGCATGAAGACCACGGCGACCAGACACGTACCCATGAGGCGCTGCGTAGTGTGCCGCGCCTCCAAGCCGCAGGCGGAACAGTTCCGTCTAGTGCGGGAAGGTGACGCCGTGAGTCTCGACCTAACGCGGAAGCTGGGCGGGCGTGGCACCTGGGTGTGCCACGACTGCGCAGCCTCAAGTAACGAGAAGCGTTTGCGCCAGGCCTTCAAAAGCCACGCGCAGCAGGTCGCTCTGCTGCTGAGCCAAGCGCTCGCAGCCCAGCCGCCCGCCGGCCACGGTGCTACCGCACCCGCGGCCACGCACGCGGCACCCAACTGAAGCTACGGAGGCTTTGATGTCTGAGAAGGTCCGAATCTATCAACTAGCCAAAGAGTTGGAGGTGGAGAGCAAAGAGCTGCTCACCATCCTCGACGACATGGGCGTGGAGTACAGATCGCACTCCAGCACGCTCGACGCCGACACGGCCGAAACCGTCAAGCAGCTGGTTCAAGCCGACAGCCAATCGGCAGGCGCCAAGACGAGCAAGGCAGCGGCCGAGAGTAAGCCGGCCGAAGCCGAGCTACTGACGTCCGAAGAGAAGGAAGCCAAGTCCAAGGCCGGCAAGGGCGCCGCCAAGGCCCAGGCCGACGCGGCCCAAGATGACGCAGCCCCGGCCAAGGCAACGAAGGCCGCTAAGGGCGGCAAGGGCGCCGCCACCGAAGCCGCCGCTGCCCCCGCTGCCGAGGAAGCCGAGCAGCCCCTGCGCGCGCCGGTCGTCACCGTCATGGGTCACGTCGACCACGGCAAGACCAGCCTCCTGGACGCCATCCGCAAGACGCGCGTGGCCGAGCGCGAAGCTGGCGGTATTACCCAGCACATCGGCGCCTACCAGGCCGAAACCCCCGAGGGCATAGTCACCTTCCTCGACACCCCCGGCCATGAGGCGTTCACCACCATCCGCCAGCGCGGCGCTAACGCCACCGACATCGCCGTCATCGTGGTAGCCGCCGACGACTCCGTCATGCCCCAGACGCGTGAGGCAATTGCCCACGCTAAGGCGGCCGGTGTGCCCATCGTCGTGGCTATCAACAAGGTCGACCTACCCCAGGCCAACCCCGACAAGGTCAAGCAGGACCTCATGCAGCAGGGCCTCATCCCCGAGGAGTACGGCGGCGACACCATCACCGTCGACCTCTCCGCCCGCACTGGTCAAGGCATCGACGACCTGCTCGAGATGCTCTCGCTCGTAGCTCAGCTCGAGGACCTGCGCGCCCGCGACAACGGGCCGGCCGTTGGCATAGTCATCGAGTCGGTGCTCGACAAGCGCGCCGGCGTGCTGGCCACCGTGCTGGTGCAGGAAGGCGAACTCAAGGTCGCCGACTACATCGTCTCCGGCGAAGCGTGGGCCAAGGTCCGCCGCCTCACCGATTACACGGGTAAGGCGCTCGATAAGGCCGGCCCCTCCGTGCCCGTACAGATCCTCGGTTTCTCCGAACAGCCGCAAGCTGGCGACCTGGTGGAAGCGGTCGCGGACGAAGCCGCCGCTAAGGCCCTCACTGCGCAGCGTAAGGAAGCGCGCGAGGACGCCGAACGCGAGGTCATCGGCCGCAAGGGCGTGACCCTCGCCGACCTGTTCGGCAAGCCGACCACCAAGACCATCAACATCCTCCTCCGCGCCGACACGCAAGGCTCGCTCGAGGCCATCAAGGCTGTGCTGGCCAAGGAAGGCGAGACCACCGACGAGGTCGAGCTCGACATCATGCTCGCCGAAGTCGGCGCTCCCACCGAGTCCGACCTGCTACTCGCCTCCACCGCCGACGCCTCCGTCATGAGCTTCGGCGTGAACCCGCCCGGCAGCGTCATCAAGTCCGCCGAGCGCCAAGGCATTCCCCTCAAGAGCTACCGGATCATCTACGACCTGGTCGAGGACGTGCAGCGCATGATCCGCGGTCAGATCGAGCCCGAGTACGAAGAGCGCTCCCTCGGCCGCGCTGAAGTGCGCCAGGTCATCCACGTGCCCCGCTCCGGCAACATCGCCGGTTCGTACGTGGTGGACGGCGTCATGCGCCGCGGCGCCAAAGCGCGCCTCATCCGCGCCGACAAAGAGGTCTACAAGGGCTCCATCGCCGGCCTGCGCCGCTTCAAGGACGACGTCCGCGAAGTGGGTACCGGTTACGAGTGCGGCATCAGCCTGCAGAACTACGACAACGTGCAAGAAGGCGACATCATCGAGGCGTACGAACTGGTCGAGGTGCCAGTGGTGTGATCCGGCTCCTGACGCTGGCGTCGCTGCTGGTACTCCTGCCCCTGCCGCTCTCGTCCCTCCACTCGCTGGCCGCACAGGCCCAAAGCGAGGAGGGCGAGACCGGTATGGCGGCCCGGCCCCACTTCGTGGTGGAAGCCGGGGTAAGGGTGCCAGCGGCCACGTCCGCGTCGGTCGCCTCACGGCTCCTGCTACCGGCGGCGGTGGTCGCGGCCCCGGCCGCGCCGGTAGCCAACGGTTGGCTGAGCGTTGACCCCATGGCGCCACGCGCCCCGATCCAGCGCCTCATGCTCCTCGGAAGGTTGTTGCTAGAAGGCGGATGACGCGGGCCTAACCGACCCTGCCAACCCGTACCGAATCGGCAGCGGCACACTGTAGTCCGCACCGCGGCACGCGCTTCCGCACGGTACGCACACCCTCGCAAACAACCGCCCGCCTCGACGACCCAAACCGGACGACCTGCCCGCCAACCCGCCCGACCAACCACCGGGCAACCACCTGGGCAACCCACCGGAAGTGCCACCGAGGCGACCCGCATAGGAGTTACATGAACAGTAGGATCCTCACCGGCGTGATGGTGCTAGGCCTCATCATCGCCTCAGTCCTTTACATCTGGCAGCCGTGGACGCCCGAGCCCGCCATCAAGCTCGGCCTCGACCTGCAAGGCGGCCTCCGCGTCACGCTCGTCTCGGAGACCCCCAACCCCAGCGCGGAGGACCTGAACACCGCGCGTAACATCGTCCAGAACCGCGTGAACCAGTTCGGCGTGGCCGAAGCGCTCGTGCAGACCGCCGGTAACGACAAGGTCGTGGTGGAGCTGCCCGGCCTCACCGCCGACGACCAACAGCGCGCCCTCGACCTCATCGGTCAGCAAGCCGTGCTGGAGTTCCGCCTCGTGCGCGCCACCGCGAACGCCGTGGCCACCGAGTTCCTCACCCTCGCGGACTTAGAACCGGTCGCGTTCACGGGCGAGATCATCTCTAACGCGAGCGCGCAGTTCCAGCAAAGCCCCGGCCAGCCCGCCGGTCCCGTGGTGGTCTTCGAGATCCGCCCGAGCGATCAGCAGGCGTTCGGCAACTTCACGGGCGGTAACGTCCAGCGGCGCATGGCCATCGTGCTGGACGACGTCATCGTCACCGCGCCCACGCTCCAGTCGCGCATCTCGGACAGCGGCCAGATAACGGGCGTCGGCTCGCTCGACGAAGCCACCGACGTCGCCGTAGTCCTGCGCTCCGGTAGCCTCCCCATCAGCCTGAGGGTCGACGAGGTCCGCTCCATCGGACCCACGCTCGGTCAGGACTCCATCAACGCCGGCACCACTGCCGCCATCATCGGTGGCGGTGCGGTAATCGTCGCCGTGCTCCTCTACTACGGTCCGCTCTTCGGTGGCGTGCTCGCCGTGGGCGTGCTCATCATCATGCTGTTCGTGTTCGGCGTGCTCGGCGCCCTCGGCGCCGCCCTAACCCTGCCGGGCCTGGCGGGCCTCGTGCTCACCATCGGCGCCGCCATCGACGGCAACGTCATTTCGTTCGAACGCGTGCGTGAGGAGCTGCGCGAAGGTAAATCGCTACGGGTGGCCATGAAACGCGGGTTCAACCTGTCCGTTTCCGCCATCGTGGACGCCAACCTCACCTCGCTCCTTGTAGCCGGCGCGCTGTACCAGTACACCACCGGCGCTGTGCGCGGCTTCGCCGTCACCCTCGCCATAGGCATCGTGGCCGCCATGTTCGTCAACCTC
>JBBAFX010000039.1:0-13396 GCA_041655195.1 Trueperaceae bacterium | reverse complement strand
TGCGCTGGCTTCCGAATGGCAGGACGCCTTCGTGGCGGCCGACACCCTCCTCGTGGCCCTGCGCCGCACCGCCGGTCGGCAACTAGGCTCCCTGCCCGCCGAAGCCGCACTAGCGGAGGCCGCCCTCGGTATCCGTGGCGGCCGCAACGTCGACAGCCGCTCCGCCGAGAGCACCTTCGAAGCCCTCGAGAAGTACGGCATAGACCTGACCGAACGCGCCCGCACGGGCGAACTCGACCCCGTCATCGGCCGCGACGACGAGATCAGGCGCGCGGTGCAGATACTGCTGCGGCGCACCAAGAACAACCCCGTGCTGATAGGCGAACCCGGCGTGGGTAAGACCGCCATCGCTGAAGGCCTGGCGCTGCGCATAGTGAACAAGGACGTGCCCGAAGGGCTGCAGGACAAACGCATCGTGCAGCTCGACATGGGCAGCCTGCTGGCGGGCGCCAAGTACCGCGGCGAGTTCGAGGAGCGCCTCAAGGCCGTCATAGAGGAGACGGCGCGCTCCGGCGGCCAGATCATCCTCTTCATAGACGAGCTGCACACCATAGTGGGCGCCGGCAAGGCCGAAGGCGCCGTCGACGCCGGCAACATGCTCAAGCCGCCGCTGGCCCGCGGCGAACTGCGGATGGTGGGCGCCACCACCCTCGACGAGTACCGCGTAATAGAGAAGGACGCCGCGCTCGAGCGCCGCTTCCAGCCCATCTTCGTGGACGAGCCCAGCGTAGAGGAGACCATCTCCATCCTGCGCGGCATCAAGGACAAGTACGAGGTCCACCACGGGGTCGATATCACCGACCCGGCCATCATCGCCGCCGCCACCATGGCGCAGCGCTACATCACCGACCGGCGCCTGCCCGACTCCGCCATCGACCTCATAGACGAGGCCGCCAGCCGTATACAGGTCATGCTCGACTCGCTCCCTGAAGAGATCGACGACCTGCGGCGCCGCAAGCTGCAGCTCGAGATCGAGCACGAAGCCGTGAAACGCGAATCCGATCCCGACTCCGCCAACCGCCTGCTGAGGCTCGAGGAGGAGCTGAAGGTCATCACCGACCGCATCGGCCAAGCGCAGGCTGACTGGGAAGCCGAGAAGGCCATCCTCGAGGAGTACGTGGCCGACAAGGAACAGCTCGACCAGGTGCGCACCCAGATCGAGGCGGCCGAACGCGAGTACGACCTGGAAACCGCCGCTCAGCTCCGTTACGGGGAGCTACCCAAGCTCGAGGAGGAGGTGCGGCGCCTCACCGCCGAACTGGAGGACGCCAAGTACGCCCGCCTGAACGTAGGCGAGGAGGAAGTCGCCGAGGTCGTGGCCCGCGCCACCCGCATCCCCGTGGCGCGCCTTCTCGAAGGGGAGCGCGAGAAGCTCCTGCACCTCGAGGACGAACTGCACCAACGCGTCATCGGTCAGGACGAGGCCATCACCGCCCTGGCGGACGCCATCCGCCGCTCCCGCGCCGGCCTGGCCGACGAGGGCAGGCCGATAGGCTCGTTCATCTTCTTAGGTCCCACCGGCGTGGGTAAGACCGAGACCGCCAAAGCCCTAGCGGCGCAGCTCTTCGACAGCGAGGAGAAGATGATCCGCCTCGACATGTCCGAGTACATGGAGCGCCACAACGTAGCCAAGCTCATAGGCGCCCCGCCGGGCTACGTGGGCTACGAGGAGGGCGGCCAGCTCACGGAAGCCGTCAGGCGCCAGCCTTACTCCGTGGTCCTCCTCGACGAGATCGAGAAGGCTCACCCCGACGTGTTCAACACCCTCCTGCAGGTGCTCGACGACGGCCGCCTCACCGACGCCCAGGGCCGCACGGTCGACTTCCGCAACACGGTGGTCATCATGACCAGCAACATCGGTTCCCCGCAGATCCTGGAGGCCGGCCGGCGCGGCACCGATTACGCTGCCCTCAAGGACATCGTGTTCGGCGAGCTGCGCAACCACTTCCGGCCCGAGTTCCTGAACCGGGTGGACGAGGTCATCGTCTTCCACGCCCTGGACCAGGGTCAGATCCGCACCATCGCCGGCCTGCAGATAGGGCGCCTGCAGCGGCGCTTACACGACCGGCGCATAGTCCTCGAAGTAACGGACGCCGCGCTAGACGAGCTCGCACGGGTGGGCTACGACCCCGTCTTCGGGGCCAGGCCCCTCAAGCGCGCCGTGCGCGACTACCTCGAGACCCCGCTAGCGCGCGAGATCCTGGCTGGCCACGTCACGGACGGCGACACCGTGGTGGTGACACCCAGCGCGGACCCAGGTAGGCCCCTTAGCTTCCAGGTCAAGGAGCCCGTATCGGTCAACTGATAACCACGTAACTAGCGTCCCTCACGCCCGTCCGGCCGGCGCAGCCTAGCGCCTACAGCTCGGCGGGCGTTTACACTGTCTCGTGGCCGCCGTCCTGCTGCGTCTTCTTGGCCCCGCCAGCCTCGTCCAGGACGGGGACACCACGCCCTTGCCGCGTAACACCCCGACCTCGCTGCTGCTCTACCTGGCTGCGGCCGGCGACTGGGTCTCGCGCCGCGAACTCGCCTACCTCTACAAGCCGGATGCCAGCGAACAAGGCGCGCTCACCTACCTGAGGCTGCAGCTGCACCGCGCTGGTCAGTACCCCTGGGCTGCCGCGCTGGAGGTCTCACCACACCAGGTCCGCTGGCCGGTAGCGAGCGATCTCAGCGAGCTGCGCCGCGCGCATAAGGAGGGGCGCTGGGCCGCGGCCGTCAACGCTTACGGCGGCCGGTTCCTGCAGGGCCTCGACGGCAGTGACTGGGCCACCTACGAGAGCTGGCTTGAACTCGAGCGCGAGGAGGTAGCGCGCCTGTACCGGACGGCGCTGAGCGCCCACGCTGAGGATCTCACGGCGGCGGGCGACCACCGCGCCGCCTTCGAAGCCCTTTGCGCACTGCTGAGCGAAGACGAGCTGGATGAGGCGGCGCTGCGCTCCGTGCTGCGGGCCGCGCCCGCCGCGGGTCGAACGATCGAGGCCCTGAGCCGCTTCGAACGCTTCGAGAAGCTGGTGGCCGCCGAGTTCGACCTGACGCCCGAGACCGAGACCGCGGCGCTGGCGGCGCAACTCAGGATTAGCGGCGCCTCAGCCAGTGGGCCCACCGGGGCTCAAGCGCTCAGCCCGGCAGCCGCCGCCGGGCCTGGCGCTGCTCCCGCCGGCGACCCCACCGCCGGTGCCGCCAGCACCTTCCGCGGCCGGCCGCCCCTACCGCAAGCCACCACCCGCTTCATCGGGCGCGAAGCCGAGCTGGCAGAACTGAGCGAGTTGCTCGCCAACCCCGAATGCAGGCTGGTGACCCTGGTGGGCCTCGGCGGTAGCGGCAAGACGCGTCTTGCGCTCGAGGTCGCCAGGCGGCGCCAACGTCACTTCGCTGACGGTGCCCTGTTCGTGCCGCTGGTCGAAGCCGAGGACGCTGGGCAGGCGCTGCTCAAGCTGGCAACGGCACTGGAGGTGGACGCTTCCACCGCGGCTGGCCTAGAGGAGGCCGTCGCCGAGGCGCTGCGGGAGGCCGAGCTCCTGCTCGTGCTCGACAACGTGGAGCAGGTGGCGGGACTGGCGGAGCTCCTAGCCCGCCTACTGGCTGCCACTCAGCACCTGAAGGTCTTGCTCACCTCCCGCAAGCGCGTCGGGCTCGCCTCTGAATGGCTGTTCGACCTCGCCGGACTGGGCGTGGGAGCGGGTGGCGAGGCTGCGCCCGACTCGGACGCAGTGCAGCTCTTCCTTAGCGCCGCTAAACGTGTGCAACCGCGGTTACGGCTCTCGAAAACGGACCTGCAGGCTGTGACGCGCATCTGTCAGCAGGTCGATGGACTGCCTTTAGCCCTGGAGCTGGCAGCGGCCTGGGTGAGGGCAATGCCGCTCGTTCAGGTGGCGGAGGAGACCAGCCGCGGCTTCGATCTCCTCAGCACCGACCTCGTGGACCTAGCCGAGCGGCACCGCAGCGTGGAGACGGTGCTGGCGCGCACCTGGGAGGGGCTCACCGAGCACCAGGCCCGCACCCTGGCCGCCATGACGGTCTTCCAGGACGGCTGCACCCTGGACGCCGCCGTAACCGTGACGGAAGGCCAACTACCCATCCTCCTGAGCCTCGTGAACCAGTCCCTGCTTTACCGCGACGCGGGCGGCCGCTTCGGTATCCACCCGCTCGTCGGGCAGTATGCCGCGCGGATGCTGGCCACGGACCGCGACTGGTGGCGGTTCGCGCACGACGCTCACGCTCATCATTACGCCGCCTTCCTGGCGCGTTTCGCTCCGGCCGACAAGGGCGGCGCTGCCCCCAGCCTGCTCGAACTGGAACCAGAGCTGGCCAACGTGGAGAAAGCGTGGTTCTACCTCGTGGACTCGGGCCGCACGGAGCGCCTGGCGGAACTGGTGGACGCGCTCCTCGATTACTACACGATCCTCGGCCAGTACCGGCGCGGAGTAGAGCTCGGCACCGAGACCCTTGCCCGCCTGACGGCGTCGGAACCGCTCGCCGCGCACGTACGCTGCAGCGTGCTCCTAGCGCTCTCCAACATGGCGCGCGAGAGCGGGCTGTTGGCTCAGGCCCTCGCCTACGCGGAGCGCGCGGCCGCCGAGGCGGAGGGAGGCGCTCAGATCGGCATGCTGGCGCGCGCGCGGCGCTTCGGCGCGGACGTGCTGCAGATGCTGGGCCGCTACGACGAGGCCGAGGCGGCGTACGAGGTAGCCGTAGCCGCGTTCACGGAGCTGGCGGAGAAGTCCGAACTGGCCAACACGCTCAACTCGCTGGCCAGCATGGACGCCGTGCGCGAACGGTACGACGCGGCCACCCTGCGCTTCGAGCGTTGCGTGACGCTGTTCGAAGAGGTCGGCGACGTGCTGGCAAAGGCGATAGCGCTCAATAACCTGGGCTACCTGGCCGACGCCGTGGGCCAACAGACCTTGGCAGCGCAACGCTACGAAGCCAGCCTGGCTGACTTCGAGCGCATCCAGTTCAACCGCGGCATAGCCGCCGTAAAGAACAACCTGGTGGTCCTGTACGGCACCATGGGCCGGCTGGACGAGGCTGAGCAGATGGGCGAACAGAGCCTGGCCCTCAAAGCCGAGATGGAGGATCGCCTCGGCATCGTCATATCTCTCAAGAACTTAGGTGACCTCAGCCTCATGCGTGGCGAGCCTGACCGGGCGCTCGAGCGTTACCTGCCGGCCATTAGGCTGGCGCTCGAAACCGAGGCCACGCCCCGCCTGTTACAGGTACTGCCCGGCTACGCGGACGCGCTCACACGCTGCGGCGACGAGGCGCAAGCGGCGGCCACCTGGCGCGCGCTGGCCCACCACCCCCTCACGCCGCCCTCGGCGCGGGAGAAGGCGCTGGCGACGCTGGCCCTTGAGGAGTGGAGCGAGGATCCTGTGCCTCTCACGGTGCTGCTGGAGTCCCTGCGCCCCAGGCTCGAGGCGCTGCCCGACGCCTACTAGCCCGACGAGCCCCACGATTTGAATCGGTGCTCAGGACCCACTGAAACGGTGCTGAAACGAGCCCCGCATACAGTCGCTTCATGCCTAGGGAGAAGGTCATCGGGAGCTACCTGCTACGCCTCACGGATCAGGGTGGGCGCCTGCGGGTGCAGCTCCGCGACCTGCGGGCCGGCGAACCGCTCGAGTTCGAGACCTGGATAGCCGCCTGGGCGTACCTCGACGCGGTGCTGCACGAAGGTGAGCGGCCGCAGGACGAAGACGAAGGTAGTAGGAGGCAGAGATGAAAGTGTCGAAGCGTAACGTCATGAAGCACGTAAGCATCTGGATCTTGGGAAGCGCGCTGCTCGCCGGGGTGGGTAGCGCCACCGCGCAGCAGGCCGCCACTGCGCTCAGCTGCACGAAGTTCGTGAGCGAGGCGGGCGGCGGCCGCGTCGGGTCACTCGAGCGCCCCGCTAAGGACCTCGGCAACCTGGCTGAGGACCTGGAGCCCGGCGACGTGGTCTGCATCGCCGGCGGCACCTACAGAGGCCGCGCCGATAGCGGCGCCGACCTCATAGCCGTGCCCGTGAGCATCTACGGCGGCTTCGCGCCCGACTTCGCCAGCCGTGACCCGTGGGGCGCGCACATGACCGTGTTCAGCGGTCAGCACAACGCCCAGAACTTCGTGACCGACACCAGGCTCACCATCGACACCAGCGACTTCGCCACCAAGCTCATGGCCGCCCGCGGCCAGGACACCGTGCACACCGTGCTGGTCGACGGCATCGTGTTCGATAACGGCGACCGTAACTACTACGCGGACGGCGGCACCGCCCAGATCATCCGCATGGGCACGGCGGGCCACACCCCCACCCCCGAAAGCGGCGCCCTCACCATCCGCACCGGCATCACCAGCACGGTAGTGGTGCGCAACGTCATAGCGCTCAACACCGCGCCCACGCAGGGCGTCATAGCCCTCTTCCCGGGCGCGGCCGCCGAAGTGTTCATCGAGAACAACGTGGCCGTGAACAACACGGGCGCCGGCTTCCACCTGGGCACCAACATCGCCGCCATGGACCCGAACGACTACCCCAGCTACACGTTCAGGAACAACATCAGCGTTTTCAACGAGAAGCACACCGCCTTCGGCAGCTTCGGCGGTTCCGGCATCATCCTCGAGGCGGGCACCAAAGTCGACATCTCCGGCAGCATCTTCGCCTTCAACGACAACTACGGCATAGACAACGCCAAGCGCGCTGACGACATCGTGGTCACGGGCAACATGATCGCCTTCAACGCCAACGCCGACTACCTCGAGTTCGACACCAAGATCGGCCTGGCCGACATAGAGGACTGGTCCCGCAACGTTTACGACGGCTGGGGCAACGTCGGCACCGCCCCCACCTTCGCAGTCTCCGACGGGTGGGGTCAGTTGTACGGCGCCCGCAACGTCATAGACCGCAACGCCGCCGAGGAAGAGGTGCAGGTGGTGGACGCCTGGTACAACCAGGTCCGCTCCATGTTCAGCTGGATGAACCTGGTCGGCACCGACCTCAGCGTCGACTCGCCCGTCTGGCTGCCGCGCATGAGCATTCAGGACGCCCTGGCGGTAGCGGTGCGCGTGGACGGCGCCTACGGAGTGGAGAAACCGTAAATGGCCCAGCCTCACGGCCAACAGAGCGAACAGCGCAAGCTACTCGCAGCGTTCAGGAAGGTGGTCGCCGCTCTGGCGGCCACCACCCTGCTCGGCGGCGCGGCGTCAGGCCAGGGACCCGTCGGCGCCCCTACGCCCCCCGAAGTGATAAGCATGCCTATCGGCACCGCGGATGGGGTACTGGCAGCCACCGGCATGGGCGGCACCTTCTCGATAGGGGAGGGCGTCATCGAGTTGCCAGGCGAGTTGGTGATAGGCACGGACCTCAAGCTCAAAGGGTTCGGCAGCGAAGTCACTGTGCTGGAGCTCCGCGGCGCACCCACCGCCCTGCGGGTAGCGCCCGGCGTGCGGTTCGAGCTTGAAGGCCTCACGCTGCGCTACGTGGGCCAGACGCCAGCCGACGTCGTGCTCGTCGACGGCGCCGAACTGGTGCTGACCGACGTGAAGCTGACCGGCGCGGTTGGCGGCCCGGACGCAGCGGGCGCCAAGCGTTTCGGCGTGGGCTCAGGGATCGTGGCGGCGGCCGGCTCGACCCTAACGCTGGTCGACACCGAGCTGACGGAGCATGGCCTCACCGCCATGGAGCTCTACGGCGACACCACCGTGACCATGCTGCGCGGCCTGGTCAGCCACAGCTCGGTGGGCTTCTACGCCCAAGACGAGGTGAGCCTCGAGGTCCGCGAGGTGCAGATAACGAACAACCTGTACGGGGGCCTGCGCGCCACCGGCGCGGCCACGGTGCTCCTCGAGCGCTCCGTCATTCTTTCCAACGGCCGGGCGCACCGCGAGGGCGCCGATCCCGACGAGAGAAGCGACGCACTACGCGCCACCGACCACGCCACGCTCAAGCTCGTGGGCAACCGCATCCTCAACAACGAGCGGCACGCTGTCTCCGCCGACCACAACGCGCGCCTGGAGAGCAGCGGCAACTGGTTCGAGGGCAACGGCGGCGTGTACGAGGCGGAGAGTTACCTGATCTCGCCCGTGCTGCTCGCCGGCGAGAGCTACCTTCAGTCCGAGGCCGACACGTTCCAAGACAACCCAGGCGGCACCATCGAACTGGCGGGCGCCAGCAGCGCCCAGCTAATGAACGTGGTCATGCGCGGCAACGCGCTGTGGGCGCACCTGTACATGGCCGGCAGTGCGCAGCTGGACGTGGTGAACGGGTCGCTGGAAGGCAACGAAGGCGCCATCTACGTGGGCGCCAGCGCCAACCTCAGCATGCGCGACTCCCGCATAGTGGGCACCACCGGGCAGGACGCCATCATCGTCGAGGACCAAGGTCAGGTCTCGCTGCTCGCCAACCTGTTCGAGGGCAACGCCTTCGCGGGTGTCAGCTTCGCCGGCACCTCCGGCGGCGTGGTGGCTTTCAACGCCTTCAGCGGCAACCGAGCGGGCATCGTGGTCATGGACGACGCCGCGCCGGAACTGAGGGAGAACCGTATGCAGGGCAACGGGGACGACGTGCTCAGGCTCTGACCTGAACGTGGGTCAGCTCGCGCGCCGCTCCTTGGCGCGCGCCGCCTCTTCCTCCTCAGCTATCTTGCGCTCCGCCACCTCGAACGCTAGTTCCGTAGTAACGAAGTCGGCGGTACCGTCGCGGGTTATCTCCTCGTAAACGCCCATGCGCTTCAGTAGCGCCTTGGGTTGCGGTTGCAGGCCCGAGACGAGGAGCGCGATGTTCTGCCGCGTGAGCCGGTCGTTAATGGCCCGCAGCGCGGTGACGCCCGTGGCGTCCATGACGGGCACGCGTTTCAGGCGCAGCACCACCACCTTGATGTCCGAATCCACCTTCACCAGCTGGTCTATGAACCGCTCGGCGGCCCCGAAGAAGATGGGGCCGTCGACGCGGTAAGCCACCACCTGCTTGTGCAGCTCACGCTCGTCCTCGGACCGGGGCGCTTCGGCCGTACTGCCGTTGCCGGACAACGACTCAGGGTTGACCGTGAACATGTTGCTCATGCGCACGATGAAGAGGATGGCCGCCGCCACCAGCCCGACCTCTATAGCCAGGATCAGGTCGAAGAGGATGGTCACGAACATGGTCAGCAGCAGCACGAACGTGTCGGACTTGGTGCTCCTGACTATCAGCTGGAACGCTTCGCGGTCCACCATGCGCACGGCGACCACCATGAGGATGCCGCCCAGCACGGCCAGCGGGATCTGACTGGCGAGCGGAGCCAGGAAGAGGATTATCAGCAGCAGCACGAAGCCGTGGACGATAGCCGCCAGCCGCGTGCGGCCGCCCGAGCGCACGTTCACGGCCGTGCGCGCCAGCGCCGCCGTGGAGGGCAGGCCGCCGAAAAGCCCAGCGGCGATGTTACCCATGCCCTGACCGAACAGTTCCCGGTCCGGGTCGTGCTTCTTACCCACCGTCATGCCGTCGGCCACTACGGCGCTCAGCAGGCTCTCGAGCGCTGCCAGCACCGCTATGGCCAGCGCGGCGCGGGCCAGTTCCACCATGCCAGGGCCAACATCGAACGAAGGCAACATGGGCATGGGCAAGCTGCGCGGTATGGCGCCGATGCGCGGCACAGCGTCGAAGACGGGCAGCAACGAGATGAGCGACACGGTGATCATGGCCGCCATGCTGGCGGGAACCGCCTTCAGCTGCTTCACCCGGCCCCACCCCAGCATGATGCCGATGGTCAAGAGCGCCAGGAGGACGGTGAGCATGCCCGGCTCCGCCAGCCACAGCTGCACCGTGCGGATGGAGATGCCCACTATGCTCTCGCCGTGCGGGGCGGGCACCCCCAGCACGTTCGGTAACTGCTGCAGGAAGATGATGACGCCGATGCCGTTAGTGAACCCCGTGACCACGGGCCACGGGATGTACCGCACGTAGCGGCCTATGCCCGCGAACCCCAGGACGATGAGGATGAGACCGGCGCCGACACCTAGGATGGGCAGCGCGCCAGGGCCATGCACCGCCACGATCGGCAGGAGCACCGCCGTCATGGCGCCCGTGGGGCCGGTGATCTGGAAGTCGGAACCGCCGAAGATGGCGGCCACTACGCCCGCCACGATGGCGGTGATGATGCCGGCCGTAGCGCCCGCACCCGACGTTACGCCGAACCCCAGAGCCAGGGGTAAGGCCACGAACGCCACGGTTATGCCCGCCAGCAAGTCGAACTTGACGGACTTCCGGTCGTAGTCGGCAGCCTTAGGGAGGAACTTGGTCACTTGGAACCGCGCACTCTGGCGCGAAGAACTCTCGTACACGAGCGAATCATCGCCCTTAACGCCTTACAAGGCAAGTAGCCGGCGCCGTTTCCCCGTGAAGGCCCTCGGGGTGGGGCGGGGGTTACGCTGGCCCGCATGACCGAGTTGCTCCTCATAGTTCCCCACCCCGACGACGAAGTTTTCGGCGCCGGAGCGCTGCTGGCGCGCACCGCGGCGGCTGGCGGCAGTACGGCCGTGCTGACCCTCACGCGCGGGGCGGCGGGCCGCACCCTGGGCCTCTGCACGCGCGAGGAACTCCCAGCCGTGCGGGAAGCCGAGCTGCGCGCGGCGCTAGACGTTCTCGGGGTGCAGGACGTGACGCTAGCCGACTACCAGGATTACGTGCCGGACGACGACCGCGGCCTGCCGCCCCACCCGGGCCTGTCCGCCGTGCCGGAAGAAGAACTGGTGGAGCTGATGGTGGAGGTCATCGAGCGCACGCAACCCAAAGCCGTGCTGACCTTCCCACCGAACGGCTCCAACGGCCACCCCGACCACGTCGTCACGAGCCGCCTGGCGCAGGAAGCCGTGCGGCGCGCCGAGCACCGCGTGAAAGCCCTGTACTTCTATGCCTCGGACAAGCTCTTCGAGGGCCCGCAGCGGCCAGGCTTCCTGCCGGAGGAGCAGATGCGCGCCCTGCACCTGAACCCCACCCACCGCTTCGACGCCGGCGACGAACTGGCTCAGAAGCTGAGCGCCATAGCCTGCCACCGCACGCAGGCCCTCTCCGTCCTCGGCTTCATGCGCAACATGCCCGAACGCCTGCTGGTGGAGACTTTCCACCGCGCCCTGCCGCCGGTGGCTGATGGGGCCGAGGTGGTGCGGATCGCGCGCCTCTGAGGTCTAATCTCTGCGAGCCCCAGCGCCGGCAGCGGGTAACGCCCGCCACCGTCGCGAGAGCCCGCAGCGCGGCAGGTGTGTAAACGGCCTCAACGCCCTCTTTTGCGCGTGGTAGCGTGACCCATGCTGTTCCGCCGTCAACGCCCGGCCGACCTGGAATCGGCTCGGCAAGCCCTGGCAGAAGGGCAGTACGACGTGGCGTTCGCCATGCTCGAGATGGCGCTGCGCCGTGGCCCTAACCGGCACGCGCTGGGCGCCACCTGGCTACAGCTCGCTGCGCTCTACGCGCTGTACGGCGAGGACGGCCTCGAGAACGGCCAGCCCGCACTGCGGAACGCCGTGACCTCAGACCCCAACCTCGCCGCGCATCCGCTCTACCGCGCCCTGTACTGGGAGTTCGCCGCCTACCGCGGCGCTAGCGTGGGCGAAGTCAAGCGCGGGCTCAGGGTCAGCAAGAACAGCGACCAGAAGGTGACCACGGGCACCGTGGCGCCAGACGCCGAGTCGCAGGCGGTAGCCGCCTACCACGCCGCCTCTGCGCTGTTCGCTGTGGACGCTGCGCGCAGCGCCGCAGCGCGGCTGAACGAGATAGAGGAGGGCAGCCTGCCCGCCTACCTGGAGTGGCGCCGCTGGTCACTGCTCGGCCAGTGCGCGGAACTCATGGGCGAGTGGGAGGACGCCGCCGCCTCGTTCGAGCGCGCCGTGGCTCAGGCTCCCGAACTGGAAGCCGGCGCCGAGCGGCTCAGCCTGGCCGGGGCGCTGGTGGAGTTGCTCCGTACCGAGGACGCCCTTGGGCAACTGGAACTGATAGACGACACCGTGCTCGGGCGCGACGAGAAGGCGGTGCACCGCTACCTGCTCGGGCGCTGCCACCTGGAGCTCGATAACCCCAACCTGGCCCTCGAACTGCTCGAGCAGGCCGCGCAGCTGGACGAGCACGAGGAGGGCCCCTCCTACAGCGTGTCGTTCGCTACCGCGCAGGCGCTGGCCGCGCTGGGCCGCAGCGCGGAGGCGGCGGAAGCGTACCAGCAAGCGCTCAAACTGGCGCCCGCCGAGCACCGCGCCTTCACCCAGCACGAGGCCGCGTTCGCCATGATCGAATCCGACAGGCTCGACCACGCCGAGGAGCTGCTCTCCGAGGTCGTCACGGACCCCTCCTACTCGTACCGCGGCGAGGCGCTAGCCGACCTGGCGGACGTGTACCTGCGGCGCGGCGACCTAGATGGCGCCGGCAACCTGGCCCAGCAGGCCCTCGAGCTGGGGGCCACCGCTCCCGCCTGCATAACGCTCGGAAGCGTGGCGTTCGAGTACTTCCGACTGGACGACGCCACCAGCTGGTACGAGCAGGCCGCTAGCGCCAGTCAGGTGGGGGACCCCTTCTGGGTAGCGGCGCAGCAGATGCTGGCCGACGTTTACGCCCAGATGGGCGACGAGTACGCCCCCCGGCTCCTCCAGCACGCCAAAGCCGCGCTGAACCACACTGAGAGCGGCAGCGAATGGTACCTGCCCCTAAAGCAGTACGTGGACGAAGCGAAGCAGCGGCTCGGCGGGTTCGAGCGCGTGCTCAACTGACCGCAGGTACCAGGCGGGTATGGAAGGTCTCCTCATCGCGGAACAGTTGCGCCTGCTGGCGGACCAACTGCCAGCCGAGCGGCTGCCGTGGCGCTTCCTGGACGACCGCACCTGCGTGCTGCCCCTGTTAGGCGAGCTGACCCTTCACATCGCGAGTAGACCGCCGAACCCGTTCATCCGCGTGGGTAGCGGTGCTCCGGAGGCCGCGCGGCCGCGCACGCCCTTCCAGGAGCAGCTCCGGGCCAGGGCGGCCGGGCGCCTGCTGAGCGCCGTGCAGCCGCAACTGGACCGGGTGGTCAGACTCGAGTTCGCGGGTGAGGAGGGCTTCGTGCCCACCCCGCCGGTGGAGCTGGTCGTGGAACTCACCGGGCGTAACGCCAACCTGATCCTCCTCGATGAACGCGGCTACATCCTCGGGGTGGAGCGTCAGGTGCTAGCCGAGAGGAACCGTTACCGCGAGCTCAAGGTCGGGCTGAAGTACGTGCCCCCACCGCCCTACAGCAAGCTCGACCCGCGCACGACCAATGACGCCGAGCTGGCCGGCGCGCTGGAGGGCAAGCCCCTTAGCAAGGTGAGCAGCGTGGTGGACGGCGTGGGCCCGCAGCTGAGCGCTGCGTTGGCCGCGGCGCTCGCCGCTGGCGCTGAGTGCCCGGCCAACCACACGGCCGGGGCCGCCCTGACCGGCGAT